>NZ_BACZ01000621.1 GCF_000333375.1 Curtobacterium sp. B18 | reverse complement strand
GGGCTCTCCTTGTAGGCCAGGAGGAGCTCGCGGTCGACGGACGTGTAGTGCTGGCCGTTCGGGTTGTAGATCTTCGCCGTCGGGAAGTACGCGTCCATGCCGAACGTGCGCGCCTCGTCGGGGATGATCGGCACCACGCGGTTGCCGAAGTCGGGGGACCGGAGCAGGTCCTTCAGCAGCCGGGCGAACGCCATGGTGGTGGCGATCTCCTGCTTGCCGGAGCCCTTCTTGACGACCTGGTACTTCGCGTCCTCGGGGAGGGTGATCGACGTGTACTTCGTGCGACGTTCCGGCACGTAGCCGCCCAGCTCTCGCCGGCGCTCGTGCATGTACTGGATCGCCTCGTCGTCGTTGCCCGGGTGGTAGTACGGCGGCGTGTAGGGGTTCTCCTCGAGCTGCGCGTCCGTGATCGGGATGCGCATCTCGTCGCGGAACTGCTTGAGGTTGTCGAGCGTCAGCTTCTTCATCTGGTGCGTCGCGTTGCGCCCCTCGAAGCTCGGGCCGAGGCCGTAGCCCTTGACCGTCTTCGCGAGGATGACGGTCGGCTGGCCCTTGTGCTCGGTCGCGGCCTTGAACGCGGCGTAGACCTTGCGGTAGTCGTGCCCACCGCGCTTGAGGTTCCAGATCTGGTCGTCGGTGTAGTCCTTGACCAGCTCGAGCGCCTTCGGGTCGCGCCCGAAGAAGTTCTCGCGCACGTACGCGCCGTTCTCGGCCTTGTACGTCTGGTAGTCGCCGTCCGGCGTCTGGTTCATCAGGTTGAGGAGCGCGCCCTCGGTGTCGCGGGCGAGCAGGTCGTCCCACTCGCGGCCCCAGACGACCTTGATGACGTTCCAGCCGGCACCGCGGAAGAACGCCTCGAGCTCCTGGATGATCTTGCCGTTGCCGCGCACCGGACCGTCGAGACGCTGCAGGTTGCAGTTGATCACGAAGTTCAGGTTGTCCAGGCCGTCGTTCGCCGCGACCTGGAGCTGCCCGCGCGACTCGACCTCGTCCATCTCGCCGTCGCCGAGGAACGCCCAGACCTGCTGGTCGGACGCGTCCTTGATGCCGCGGTTGGACAGGTACTTGGCCTGCTGCGCCTGGTAGATCGCGTTGATCGGGCCGATGCCCATCGACACCGTCGGGAACTGCCAGAAGTGCGGCATGAGACGCGGGTGCGGGTAGGACGAGAGTCCACCGCCGGCGTGCGACTGCTCCTGGCGGAAGCCGTCGAGCTGGTCCTCGCCGAGGCGCCCTTCCATGTAGGCGCGGGCGTACATGCCGGGGGACGCGTGCCCCTGGAAGAACACCTGGTCGCCACCGGACGGGTGGTCCTGCGCGCGGAAGAAGTGGTTGTAGCCGACCTCGTACATGGCGGCGCTCGACGCGTACGTCGAGATGTGGCCGCCGACCGCGATGCCCGGACGCTGGGCGCGGTGCACGGTGATCGCGGCGTTCCACCGGATCCACCGGCGGTAGCGGCGCTCGAGCTCCTCGTCGCCCGGGAACTCGGGCTCGTTCTCCGGCGCGATGGTGTTCACGTAGTCCGTGGTCGGGACCATCGGCACACCGAGGTGCAGTTCCTTGGACCGCTTGAGCAGGCTCAGCATGATCTCGCGGCCACGCTGGTGGCCGTGGGTCCGGACCAGCCCGTCGAGGGACTCACGCCATTCGGCGGTCTCCTCCGGGTCCTGGTCGCTGCTGCCGTGGCTGTACGGGTCCTGGTCGTTCACCGTCACCCTTGACCTCGTTCGTTCTCGTGGTGGTGGACATGGCGGGCCACCGGTTGGTCGGGTCACGACCGGATGGGGCCCCGACCACTCTAGGCCCCCGCACCGACCGAGAGGCTGATGGTGACGTGTGGGTGGACAGGTGCTTGCATTCGGGTGCCGTCGGCGTACGATTGCCGATCGTGCACACGCGACCCGTGCGTGCACGACGATGACCGGGCACACCCCACGCCCGAGGAAGAAGCACCACTGATGGCACTGGAGATCGGCTCGCTCGCGCCGGACTCGAACTTCCCGAACCAGTTCGGGGAGCACGTCCGCCTCAGCGACTTCCGCGGCATCCGCCCGGTCGCGCTGGTCTTCTTCCCGCTCGCGTTCTCGTCGACCTGCACGAACGAGCTCTGCACGCTGCAGGACAACATCGCGATGTTCCAGGACCAGCGTGTCGAGCTCATCGGGATCTCGGTCGACTCGAAGGCGACGCTCCGCTCGTTCGCCGAGTCGAACGGCTACGACTTCGAGCTCCTCGCGGACTTCTGGCCGCACGGCGCCGTGTCGAAGGAGTACGGGGTCTTCCTCGACAAGAAGGGCTTCGCCACCCGTGCGACGTTCGTGATCGACGTGCAGGGCCGCATCAAGGCCTCGATCATCTCGGAGCCGGGCGTCGCCCGCGACGTCACCGAGTACCGCGCAGCGCTGGACCGTCTGGCCGCCTGCACCGCACCAGTCGCCGTCGCCTAGCGTTCCGAACACCTGCTGAGACGACGCGCGACGCGTCGCGGACAGGAGGCACGGTGCACGCCGTCGACGACCGCCCGGCCCGCCGGGTGGTCACCACGGACGCCTACGCGCCGTTCCCGGTCACGGCGGACGCGGCCCGGTGGGGCCTCCGCCGTACGGTCGTGCCGACCGAGGCCGGTCCCGTCGTGGTGCTCCACCGGCCGGGACGCGCCGCGATGCTCCTCGTGCACGGCGTCGCCGGCTCGTGGACGACGTGGACGCCGCTCCTCGAGGCCGCGGGCGGCGTCGGCGACCGCGGGCTCGTGCTCGTCGACCTCCCCGGGTGGGGATCGTCCCCCGCGCCGGACGTGCCGATCGACGTCGACCGTGCGGTCGCCGTCCTCACCGCGGTGCTCGACGCCCTGTCGGTCGCGGACGTCGACGTCGTCGGGCACTCCCTCGGCGCCTTCGTCGCGATGCACCTCGCCGTCCTCGCCCCGGCACGCGTGCGCTCCGTCGCGCTGGTCTCCGGCACGACCGTGGCGACCGCGTGGGCGGCGCGACACCCGGTGCGCGCGCTCCGGACGCTCCCCGCGTTCACGCTGCTGCGTGCCGGACTCGCGATCACCGGCGAGACGGCCAGACCGCTCCTGGGCGCATTGGCGGCGATCGGGGTGCTGCCGCTCCTCGCCGCGCCGGTCTTCGCGCACGTGCGCCGGCTCGACCCGAGCGTGCTCGACGCCTTCGTCGACGAGCTCCGGCCGGCCGGCTTCACCGGAGCGGCCCGCGCCGCGGCCGCCTACGACCTCGACCGCTGGCGTGCCGTGACCTGCCCGGTCACGGCGATCGCCGGGCGGGACGACGTCTTCGCCCGGGTGTCCGACCTCGACGCCCTGGGCGCGCTGCTGCCCGGCGCCCGGACCGTGCTGCTCGGGGACTGCGGGCACTTCGCCCACGTCGAGCACCCCGACGCCGTCGCGCGCACGCTCGACCTCGTGTGACCGACCCGGGTCAGGCGTGCACGGGGAACGTCGACGCCACGCGTGACCGGACCTCGCTGAGCACGGCCTGGCGCATCAGCGGGGAGAACAGCGAGTGGTCGCCCTCCGGCACCCGCACGAGGTCCACCCGGCCGGTACGGCCTCGGCTGCTCCATCGACGCAGGGCACGCTGGCCACCGAGTCGGTCGAAGACCTCGACATCGACGGGCGACGCGATCAGGACGACGTCGGTCCCGTGCTCGACGAGGGGGCGGACGTGCCCGACGACCCCGCCGACGCGGTCGCGGCGGGCCACGCGGTCCCGCACCCACTTCGGCACGGCGGCGTTGTACCAGCGCCGGAGCACGAGGCGCAGCCGCGACGGCTCGTCGATCGCACGCAGGGCGTCGGCGTAGGCGCCGACGGCGGCGGTGTTCCGTCGGTAGTCGTCCTCGACGTACTCGGCCGGCGACGAGAACGGTCCCTCGAGCCAGCCGAGCTGCCGGACGCCGCGCATCGTCGACAGGTACACGCGCCGGAAGAGCCCGCCGACGCCGGGCGCCTCCCAGAGCCCGCGGTGCTCCATCGCGAACCGGAGCACCGGGCCGGGCATGAGCATCGTCTCGGCCGACAGCCCGTCGCCGGTCTCCGCCGCCTGCCGCTTCGAGAACCGCAGCCAGTGCAGGATCTCCTCGTGCACGGCGTCGTGCCGCAGGTCGTCGAACAGGGTCTCCTGGTTGACCCGGACGATCTCCTCGACGACGGCCCGGTCCGCGGTGGTGCGGAAGCGCTGGCCCGCGGCCGACGCGATGGCGGACACGGCCTCGATCGCGGACTCGTCCACCAGGGTCGCGTCGTAGGGCCTGCGCGACGTGCGCCGCGCGAGGAAGCGGGCCAGCGCCTCCCGGTCGTCCGCCGTCGCGGCGCGCGGGCGCAACGCGACGGTGCCCAGCCGGTGCAGCCGGTCGTCGGACCCGGGGTCGGCGTCGAGCCGCCCGAAGTCCATCTCGGCGTGGTCAAGCCGTTCCTGCACGGCGAACCCGTGCGCCCGTGCGACCACGTCGAGCCCGGCCAGGAACACCCCGGCGCAGACGTGGCCGAACGGGATGCCGAACGACTCGGCCGGCAGGCCCCGCCGGAGGTCGTAGAACACGGTCGCGGTGCGGTCGTCCTCGACGCGCACGACGATCGGTTGCGAGTTGTGCGGCGACGGGTAGTGCCGCGCGTCCTCGATGATGCCCGTCCACGGTGATGCCATCGGTTCCCCCTCGGTGGTCTCTGGCGTCGATCATACGAACGCCCGGTGACGCGCATGCCGCTCGGGGAATGCCCGGGGGCGCGCGCACGCGTACGCTCTCGCCATGACCACGATCCGGACCGGCACGACCTCGCCGCCGTCGAGGACGTGATCGTCGGCATCAC
>NZ_BACZ01000622.1 GCF_000333375.1 Curtobacterium sp. B18 | reverse complement strand
GCCGCCGTGGAAGACCGAACCATGAACCGGATCCCCGCCGGAAAACGCGTCACCCGCATCACCGTCGGAACGTCCCGGGCGGTCCCGGGACGACTTGCTTGCCGTCGAGGAGCCCCTGGAGATCCGCGTCGGGGGGAGCGCACTCGCGAATCACGATGCGCACCCCGGGGAGTGACTTCGACCTCGCCGCGGGCTTCCTGGTGTCCGAGGGCGTCATCGCCCGGGGCGACGACTTCGCGGCCGCCCGGTACTGCGCGGGCGCCACGGCCGAGGGGTTGAACACGTACAACGTCCTCGACGTCACCCTCGCGCGGGGCGTCCCCGCGCCGGACCCGAGCCTTGAGCGGTCGTTCTACACGACGAGCTCCTGCGGGCTCTGCGGCAAGGCGAGCATCGACGCGGTCCGGACGCAGTCGCAGCACGCCGTCCTCCACGACGACCTCGTCGTCGACCCGGCGCTCCTGGCGACCTTCCCCGACCAGCTCCGCGAGGCCCAGGCCGTGTTCGAGAAGACCGGCGGGCTGCACGCCGCAGCGCTGTTCGACGGCCGCACCGGTCGCATGCTCGTCCTGCGTGAGGACGTCGGGCGGCACAACGCCGTAGTGCTGCGGACCGCTGCACGCCGGCGCCGCGGCTCCGACGGCCGAGCGGCTCATGCGGTCCCGGTTCAGCGCGTTCGCCCTCGGCCTGCCCGCGTACCTGCTGGAGACGTGGCACCCGAGCACCCGTCCGGCGACCCTCGAGCTCGACCCGGCGCAGCGCTGGACACGGTTGGACATCCTGTCGACGCGGGCCGGCGGGCCGTTCGACGCCAGCGGCACGGTCGCCTTCCGTGCCTGGTGGCGGACCGACGACGAGCGGGGCACACTCGAGGAGACGAGCGACTTCGTGCGCGAGCACGGCCGGTGGTCCTACGTGGACGGCACGGTGGCCTGAGCGCGCGTCCCCAGACAGGAGCACACCGTGCCGGACCGTGACCTCGCCGCCTTCGGCGCCCGCACCACCGCCGCCGAGGTCGTGGCGGATCTCGACCTCGGCGGGCGGACGGCCGTCGTGACCGGCGCGGCGTCCGGCATCGGCGTGGAGACGGCCCGGGCGCTCGCCGGCGCGGGTGCAGCCGTCACCCTGGCGGTCCGGGACGTGGCGGCGGGGCACCGGGTCGCTCGGGACATCGCGCACACCACCGGACGCGCCGCCCCCGTCGTGGCGGAGCTGCACCTCGACGATCCGGCGTCCGTCGAGGCCTTCACGGCCGCGTGGTCCGGGCCGCTCGACGTCCTGGTGGCCAACGCCGGCGTCATGGACAGCCCGGAGTCGTACACGTCGGCGGGGTGGGAGTCGCAGTTCGCCACGAACCACCTCGGGCACCTCGCCCTGGCGCTCGGACTGCACGGCGCGCTCGCCGCCGCACCCCGGGCGCGGATCGTCGCGCTGTCGTCGAGCGGTCACGGCAGCTCGCCGGTGGTGTTCGACGACCTGTTCTTCCGGCGACGCCCGTACGTGCCCGGTCTCGCCTACGCCCAGTCCAAGACGGCGAACGTCCTCTTCGCGGTCGAGGCCGGGCGCCGGTGGGCCGACGACGGGATCACCGCGAACGCGTGCATGCCCGGCGGGATCTGGACCGGCCTGCAGAAGCACTGGGACCCCGAGGTCCTCGCGGCGACGAAGGCCTCGGCCGCGGACGTCGTGAAGACCCCGGAGCAGGGTGCGGCGACGTCGGTGCTGCTCGCGACGGCGCCCGAGCTCGACGGCGTCACCGGCGGGTACTTCGAGGACTGCCACGAGGCGACGGTCGTCGACCGCATCACCGACGGCCTGCACGGCGTGCTGCCGTGGGCGCTCGACCCAGCCGCCGCCGAGCGACTCTGGGACGTGTCGGTCGCGCTGCTCGACGCCGAGGCACGGTCCCGTCGCTGACGGTCGGGCGGCCGCTCAGGCCCCGATGGTCGCCGGCAGGCCCACGGAGGCGCGCATCGCCCGCCGCACGTCGGCCTCGGCGGGCAGGAGCTCGTCCTGGTCACCGCTCAGGAAGAACCGGATCTGTCCGAGCGCCTGCTCGGCGAGCATGTCGAGCCCGTTCAGCACGCGCCCGCCGGCATCCGCCCACCGTGAGGCGACGACGGTCGGCCACGGCTCGTAGGCCACGTCGAACAGCACCGCGTCGGGCCCCGAGGGCACGAGGTCGAGCCCGTCCGCCGCACCGCCCGGCAGCGTCGAGACGACGAACCCGTGGCGGGTCCCCGGCAGCTCGGTCAACGGGAGCACCTCGAGCGGGACCCCGAGCCGCACGGCCAGCTCGACGAGGTGTCCGGCCTTCGCGGTGTCCCGCAGGAACATCCGCACGTGCGACGATCCGAGCCGGACGGCAGCGGTGAGGGCGCTGGCCGCCGTCGCGCCGCCCCCGAGCACCGTCGCCTCGCCGGGTCGGTGTCCGAGCGCCTCGACCGGGCGCACGATGCCCTCGACGTCCGTGTTCGCGCCTTCCCGCAGGACGGTGTCGCCGACGGTCCGGAAGGCGATCGTGTTGGCGACCCCGAGCTCGTCCACGAGCGGCGTCGTCCGGTCGAGCATCGGCAGGACCTCGCGCTTGAGCGGCATGGTCAGGCTCAGGCCGCGCCAGTCGGGACCCAGCCCCGCGACGAACGCGTCCAGCCCACCGGACGCGACCTCGTGCCTCCCGTACCTGAACGGCACCCCGAGCACGTCGTAGGCCGCCGCGTGCAGCGTGGGGGAGAGGGAGTGGGCGATGGGGGAGCCGAGCACCGCGAGGCGGACGCGACGCGGTTCGGAGAGGTGCACACTGTCAGCCTATCCAGGGTCCACCGGCAGAAGTCTTAGGGTAGCCTTACCTACGTGATCCGTTCCTCCTCCCGACTCCGCCGCGTGCTCGCTGCCGCGGGCGCCGTCGTCGCCGCCTCCCTCGTCCTCGCCGGCTGCGCCTCCGGTTCCGGCTCCTCGTCCGACGACGCATCGTCGTCGACGACGGCGGACGGCCAGTTCCCGGTGTCCATCACCACCGCCCTCGGCACCACGACGATCGACTCCCAGCCGAAGCGCGTCGTCGCCCTCGGCTGGGGCGACGCCGAGACCGCACTCGAACTCGGCGTGCAGCCGGTCGGGGCGAGCGACTGGCTCGCGTTCGGTGGCGACGGCGTCGGACCGTGGCTCAAGGGTGCGTACACGAAGTCGCCGAAGATCATCCAGACGCTCGAGCCGAGCTACGAGGACATCCTCAAGCTCAAGCCGGACGTGATCCTCGACGTGAAGTCCTCGGGCGACAAGGACCGGTACGCGAAGCTCTCCGCGATCGCGCCGACCGTGGCGATCCCGAAGGGCGGCGAGAACTACCTCGCGTCGACCGAGCAGCAGACCACGATGATCGCGAAGGCGCTCGGCAAGGAGACCGAGGGCAAGAAGCTCCTCGCCGGTCTCGACGACGCCTACGCCGCCGCCCGCAAGGCGCACCCGGACTTCGAGGGCAAGTCGGCGGTCGTCGGCGCCTACACGTCCGAGGGCTTCGGGGCCTACGCCTCGACCGACAGCCGCTCGACGTTCATGCGGAACCTCGGCTTCACGATCCCGAAGGCGATCGACGAGCAGGCCGGCACGGCGTTCTCGGTGCACCTGTCGGACGAGAACCTCGACCTGCTGAACGCCGACCTGACGCTCATCCTGCCGATCTACGTCGATGCGTCGAAGGCCGAGAGCGACCCGCTGTTCCAGAAGGTGCCGTCGGTCGAGGCCGGGCACGCGATCGTCTTCGACGACCCCGACGTGTCCTCGGCGTTCTCGATGGGCACCACCGCGGCGATCGAGTGGGCGCTGCAGAAGCTGCCGGACGAGTTCCAGGCGAAGCTCGGCTGACGCCGACGCTGCAGACGGGAGGAGGGCCCCACCCGCCGGTTCCGGCGTGACGCGCCAGCGGCACGACGGCCGTGACGGGAGGGACGGTGCCAGCTGGCACCGCGCCTCCCGTCGTCGTGTGGTCGCGTCGCGAGCCGGCGTCGGCGTCCGGCCGCCCGGACGCTGCCGCCTCAGGCGCCGAACGTCGAGCCGAGGAAGGCGAAGAGCAGGGCGATCAGCGGGAACGACCCCTGCGAGAACGCGGAGTTGAGGTACTTGCGGCCCGTCCCGAGCAGGACCACCGCGGCACCGAGCATCGACGCCGTCGAGAACACCACGAGCGTCCACCCCGTGGCACCGTTGCCGGTGACCGCGAGCACGACACCGAGGATCGCGCCGATCGCGAGGAACAGGTTGTAGAAGCCCTGGTTGAACGCCATCGCGCGCGTCGCCTGGACCTCGGTCTCCGACGACAGTCCGAAGATCCGCCGCACCCGCGGACTCGTCCAGGCGACGGACTCGAGGAAGAAGATGTACACGTGCACGAGGCCCGCGAGGACCGCAAACACGCTCGAGATCACGAGCAGGACCGACATGGAGTCCATTCTCGCAGTTCCGAAGCCGTGCTCAGGTCTTCCTCAGGTTGCGGTCGTCGGACGCCCACGTAACCGGGCCGTTCCGCGCGGCCGTGGCCGTTAGGCTCGTGACATGAGCGACGACGTCACCACGCCCCAGTACGACCCGGCGGCCGTCGCCGAACTGGCCAGCATCCGCCAGAGCATCGACAACATCGACGCCGCGGTGATCCACATGCTCGCCGAGCGGTTCAAGTACACCCAGCGCGTGGGGTACCTCAAGGCCGCCGCGGGCATGCCGGCGGCCGACCCCGGGCGCGAGCAGATCCAGGTGTCACGGCTGCGCTCCCTCGCCGCCGAATCGCACCTCGACCCGGCCTTCGCGGAGAAGTTCCTGAACTTCATCGTGGCCGAGGTCATCCACCACCACGAACAGATCGCCGGCGGCGACGAGTGAGCGCCACGCTCCCGACCCTGCTCGTCGGTTCGTACACGGCCACGGGCGGCGGGAACGCGACGGGCATCTCGGTCGTGTCGGCCGGGCCGGTCGGGGGCGCTGACGGCGACGCTCCGACCGCTCGGACCGTCGCGGTGATCGACGACCCCTCGTTCCTCGCCGTCTCGGGAGACCGGGTCTACGCCGTGTCCGAGACGGCCGACGGCGGTGTCTCGGCCTTCCGCAGGGACGGCACCTCGCTCGAGCACCTCTGGGACGCGCCGGCCGGCGGGGACGCCCCGTGCCACGTCCGGGTCGACCCGTCCGGCACGCTCGTCGTCACGAACTACGTCTCGGGGACGGTCACGGCGGTCGCACTCGCGGCGGCCGAGTCGCACGCGGCGTCGGTGCTCGGCAGCGACGGCGTGCTCGGCACCCACGCCGGCGACGACGTCGTCGTGCCGCACGGCAGCGACGACCGGGTGACGGCGCCGGTCTCCGCCCTCGTCACCGCGATCCTGCCGGACACCACCGGCCCGATCGAGGACCGGCAGGAGGGTCCGCACGCCCACCAGTCGGTCGCGACGCCCGACGGCACCGTCCTCGTGGCGGACCTCGGCGGCGACGCGCTGCACGAGTTCCGGATCACCGACGCGCCGAGCATCGAGCAGGTCCGCGTCCACCACGTCACCCCCGGCGTCGGGCCACGGCACCTCGCCTGGTACGACGGCGACCTCCTCGTCGCCGGCGAACTCGACGGCCGGGTCCACCGCCTCCGCCGCGACGGGTCGGGGTCGTTCGTGTCGGTGGCCTCTGCGGCGACCTTCACCGGAGAGGTCGGCGAGTCGCTCCTCAGCCACATCGAGGTCGACGACGCCGGGCGCGTGTACGTCGCGGTGCGCGGGCGTGACCTGGTCGTCGTGCTCGACGCGTCCGACGGCGGGCTGACCGTCGTCGGCTCGGCGTCCTCGGGCGGGGTGTGGCCCCGGCACTTCGCGCGGGTGCCCGGGTTCCTCCTCGTGGCGAACCAGATGTCCGACGCGATCGCGGTCCTGCCGCTCGGTGCGGACGGCGTCCCGGGGGAGGCCGTCGCACAGATCGCGGTCGGCACGCCGACCTGCATCGTGCCGGTCTGACGACCGCGCTGGGCCGGCTCGCCACGAGCCGGCTCGCCACGGGCCGGTACCGGCCGGTGTGTCAGGCGTCGATGACGTTCTCGAACGGGCGGCCCTCGGCCAGCGCGGCCACCTGCCGACGCATCAGCTCGATCGAGCGCGGCACGCTGAGGTCCGTGTTGCCGCCGACGTGCGGCGTCATCACCGTGTTCGGCGTCGTCCAGAGCGGGTGCCCGTCGGGCAGGGGTTCGGGATCGGTGACGTCGAGGGCTGCCGACAGACGTCCGGACCGCAGCTCGGCGACGAGGGCATCGGTGTCGACGACCTTGCCACGCGCGACGTTCACCACGAGGGCGCCGTCGGGCAGCGCGGCGAGCAGGTCGGCGTCCACCAGCCGTTCGGTCTCGTCCGTCAGCGGGGCGATGAGCACGAGGACGTCGGTCGTCGCCGCGAGCGACGGGAGCTCGTCGAACGCGTGCACCTGCCGACCGTCCTGCTCGCGTGCCGTGCGCGCGACCACCGTGACCTCGGTGCGGAACGCCTCGAAGCGGGTCGCGATGGCGGACCCGATGGCGCCGTAGCCGACCACGGTGACGCGCCGGTCCGCCAGGGACCGGGTGGTCCGGGCGTCCCAGACGCCGTTCGCACGGTCGGCCTGGAACGCCCCGAGCTCGCGCAGCGACGTCAGGGCGAGGCCCACCGCGAGTTCGGCGGTCTCGTCGTCGTGGATGCCGCGGCCGTTCGCGAGCTGCGCGTGCCCGGGGACGTGCGGGATCGCGTGCTCGTACCCGGCGCTCGGCAGCTGCAGCAGCCGCAGGTTCGGCAGGTCGTGCACGTACTGCCACCGGTGGCGTCCGCCGAAGTAGAACGGCAGGAACGCGATGGCGACGTCGTCGGGGCGCCCGTACGGTGCCTCGACGTCCCACACGTCGAGCTCGATGCCCTCCGGCACGGGGCCGAAGCGGTCGACGAGTTCACGGAACGGCAGGGTGACGACGGGCATCAGGCGGCGCTCGTCGTCGTGGCGCTCCGGTCCGACCCGTTCAGGAGTCGGTCCGCGGCGAGAACGAGCCGTGGTCGTCGAGCGGACCCCGACCGACGTAGCCCTCGGTCACGTCCTCGACGATGACGTCGCCGAACCGGCTCGGCAGCGTCGCACCGTGCGTCCCGCGCAGCTCGTCGAGCGTCGCCTCGAACGCGCCCTGGACCTCGAGCGACCCGCTCGTGGCGTCGGTGACGCCGATGCGGAGCACCGGGAAGCCCCGGCCGTCGCAGAGGCCCTGGAACCGGACGTCGTCCTCGCGCCGGACCGTCACGATGACGCGACCGGTCGACTCGGAGAACAGGGCGGTCGCCGTGTCGACGCCGTCGCGCTCCTCGACCTCGTCGAGCACCACACGGGCGCCGAGGCCGAAGCGGAGCACCGACTCGGCGAGCGACTGGCCGAGGCCGCCGTCCGCCAGGTCGTGGGCGCTCGTCAGCAGCTGTTCGGAGGCCGCGGCGTGCAGGAGGTCGGCGAGAGCCTTCTCCTGCGCGAGGTCGACCGCCGGCGGACGGCCGCCGAGATGGCCGTGCACGGTGCCGGCCCAGGCCGAGCCGTCGAGCTCGAGGCTCGTGGTGCCGAGCAGGTAGATGTTGTGGCCGTCGTCCTGCCAGCCGGAGGGCACGCGCAGCGCGACGTCCTCGATCACGCCGAGGACACCGACGACCGGGGTCGGGTGGATCGGCGTGGTGCCGGTCTGGTTGTAGAACGACACGTTGCCGCCCGTGACCGGGATGCCGAGCTCCATGCAGCCGTCTGCGAGGCCCTCGACGGCCTCGGAGAACTGCCACATGACCTCGGGGTTCTCGGGGGAGCCGAAGTTCAGGCAGTCGGTCACGGCGGCGGGGACGGCACCGGTGACGGCGACGTTCCGGTACGCCTCGGCCAGGGCCAGGCGGGCGCCCTGCTTCGGGTCGAGCTGGCAGTAGCGACCGTTCGCGTCGGTGGCGATCGTGACGCCGAGCCCGGTCTCCTCGTCGACGCGGATCATGCCGCCGTCGTCGGGGAACGAGAGCGCCGTGTTGCCGAGCACGTAGGTGTCGTACTGGTTCGTCACCCAGTTCTTCGACGCGAGGTTCGGCGAACCGAGCAGCTGCAGGAACTGTGCCTTGAGCGCGGGGCCGTCTGCCGGGCGGTCGAGGGACGCGGCCGAGTCGGCCTGCAGCGCGTCGATCCAGGTCGGGTACGCGACCGGGCGGTCGTAGACCGGGCCGTCGACGGCGACCGTGCGCGGGTCGACGTTCACGATCTCCTGGCCCTGCCAGTCGATGACGAGCCGGCCGGTGCCGGTGACCTCGCCGAGGACGCTGGTCTCGACCTCCCACTTGCCGACGACGCGCAGGAACTCGTCGAGCTTCTCGGGGCGGACGACCGCCATCATGCGCTCCTGGCTCTCCGACATGAGGATCTCCTCGGCGGTGAGCGTGGGGTCGCGCAGCAGGACGTCGTCGAGCGAGATGTGCATGCCGCCGTCGCCGTTGGACGCGAGCTCGCTCGTCGCGCACGAGATGCCGGCCGCACCGAGGTCCTGGATGCCCTCGACGAGCTCCTGCTGGAAGAGCTCGAGGCAGCACTCGATGAGGACCTTCTCGGCGAAGGGGTCGCCCACCTGGACGGCGGGACGCTTGGTCGGGCCGCCCTCGGTGAAGGTGTCGGACGCCAGGATCGACGCGCCGCCGATGCCGTCGCCACCGGTGCGGGCACCGAAGAGCACGACCTTGTTGCCGGCGCCCGAGGCGTTCGCGAGGTGCAGGTCCTCGTGGCGGAGGACACCGACCGCGAGGGCGTTCACCAGGGGGTTGCCCTGGTACACCGGGTCGAAGTAGGTCTCGCCGCCGATGTTCGGAAGGCCGAGGCAGTTGCCGTAGAACGAGATGCCGCCGACGACGCCGTGCACGACGCGCTGCGTGTCCTCGTGGTCGATCGCACCGAAGCGGAGCTGGTCCATCACGGCGACCGGACGGGCACCCATCGAGATGATGTCGCGGACGATGCCGCCGACGCCGGTCGCGGCGCCCTGGTACGGCTCGACGTAGGAGGGGTGGTTGTGCGACTCGACCTTGAAGGTGACCGCCCAGCCGTTGCCGACGTCGATGACACCGGCGTTCTCGCCCATGCCGACCATGAGGTTCTTCGTCATCTCCGGCGTGACCTTCTTGCCGAACTGACGCAGGTAGTTCTTCGAGGACTTGTACGAGCAGTGCTCGGACCACATCACGGAGTACATCGCCAGCTCGCCCGAGGTGGGGCGGCGGGCGAGGATCTCGCGGATCTTCGCGTACTCGTCCGCCTTCCGCCCGAGCGCCTCGTACGGCTGCTCCTTGTCGGGGGTGGCTGCGGCGTCCTGGACGGTGTCGGGCTTCGGGCGAACGGAGGTCGTCACGGTGTTGTCGTTCCCTGTCACTGGAGTCGTGGTCGTCGGAGTCGTCGTCACTTGACGAGCGTCGACTCGATCACGGAGGTGAAGAAGGTGAGGCCGTCCGTCCCGGAGGCCATCGCCGCGGGGGTGTCCGGGCCGAACCCGGGCTCCGTCGCGTGCTCGGGGTGCGGCATCAGACCGACGACGTTGCCACGCTCGTTCGAGACGCCGGCGATGTCGTCGATCGACCCGTTCGGGTTCACGCCGACGTAGCGGAACACGACCTGGCCGTTGTCCTCGATGCGCTTGATCTCGTCGGCGTCCGCGACGAAGCGGCCGTCGGCGTTCTTCAGCGGGATGGTGATCTCCTGCTGCGCGGTGAAGCCGCTCGTCCACGCCGTCGCGGTCGTCTCGACGCGGAGCTTCTGGTCGCGCCGGATGAACTGCTGGTGGGCGTTGCGGGTGTGCGCACCGGGCACGAGCCGCGCCTCGGCGAGCATCTGGAAGCCGTTGCAGATGCCGAGCACGGGCATGCCCTTGCCAGCGGCGTCGATGACCTCGGCCATGATCGGGGCCTTCGCCGCGATGGCACCGGCGCGCAGGTAGTCGCCGTAGGAGAACCCGCCGGGGAGCACGATCGCGTCGACGCCCTGCAGGTCGTGGTCGCCGTGCCAGAGGGCGACGGGGTCCGCGCCCGCGAGACGGACGGCGCGTTGGGCGTCGCGGTCGTCGAGCGAGCCCGGGAACGTGATGACGCCGATCCGCATCGAGGTCACGCGTCCTCGACCGTGACCGACACGACGTCTTCGATGACGGCGTTGGAGAAGACGTCGGCGGCGATCTCGCGGACCTCGGCGAGCTTCTGGTCGTCGACCGGGCCGTCGACGGCCACCTCGAAGCGCTTGCCGATGCGGACGTTGGTCAGGTCGGCCTTGCCGAGACGGGCGAGCGCGTTGCCCACCGCCTTGCCCTGGGGGTCGAGGATCTCGGCCTTGGGCATGACCTCGACGACGATCGTTGGCACGTGTTCACTCCAGCACTTCGGGGATGGGTGGGACGAGAACAGTCTAAGCGGCGGGCGCGCCGCGCCCGACCGCTTGTGGAGAAGTCGTCGAAGGCGTACATTCCATTTGGAATAATCGGTACGGACCAACCCAGGAGGCACGGATGGCGTCGCTCACGCCCCTCGCGTTCGCCGCGCTCGGGCTCCTCGCCGAGGCGCCCATGCACCCCTACGAGATGTTCCAGACGATGCTGCAGCGCCGCGAGGACCAGAACGTCAAGGTCCGACCCGGCACGCTCTACCACCAGATCGGTCGTCTGGTGGACCTCGGGTACGCCGAGGCGCTCGGCACCGCGCGTGCGGGCAACCGACCCGAACGCACCACCTACGCGATCACCGACCACGGGCGTGCCGCGCTCGAGGACGGCCTCCGCCGGATGATCGCCGAGCCCGCCGACGAGTACCCCGAGTTCCAGCTCGCCCTCTCGCACGTCGACAACCTGAGCGCACCCGACGCGGCGACCGCCCTGCGGGCCCGTGCCGGGGCGCTCCGCGCGGAACGCGAGCAGTACGACGAAGCCGCCACGGGCCTCCAGGCCAAGCGTCTCGCGAGCCGCTTCTGGCTCGACGTGTCGTACGTGCGTGCCATGCTCACCGCGCAGATCGAGTGGCTCGACGCCGCGGCCGACCGGATCGCGAGCGGCGACATCCCCTGGGACGGCCCGGCCGTCCCCACCGACGAAGACACCAACACGAACAGCAAGGAACCCACTCGATGACCTCCGTCTCGACCACCACCGAGAAGAAGCCGTGGCCGGCCCTCTGGGCCCTCGTCGTCGGCTTCTTCATGATCCTCGTCGACTCGACGATCGTGTCCGTCGCGACGCCGACCATCGCCGCGAAGCTCGACGCGAGCATCAACTCCGTCATCTGGGTGACGAGCGCCTACCTGCTCGCCTACGCCGTGCCGCTGCTCATCACCGGCCGGCTCGGTGACCGCTTCGGCCCGAAGGTCATGTACCAGACGGGCCTCGTGGTCTTCACGCTCGCGAGCCTCTGGTGCGGTCTCGCCGGGTCGATCGAGCTGCTCATCGTGGCGCGCGTCGTGCAGGGGCTCGGCGCGGCGATGATGACGCCGCAGACCATGGCAGTGATCACCCGCATCTTCCCGCCGCAGAACCGCGGTGCCGCGATGGGACTCTGGGGTGCCGTCGCCGGTGTCGCCTCGCTCGTCGGCCCGATCGTCGGCGGCCTGCTCGTCGACGGCTTCGGCTGGGAGTGGATCTTCTTCGTCAACGTCCCCGTCGGCGTGGTCGCGTTCGTGCTCGCGCAGCGGTTCGTCCCGACGTTCGACCGGCACGGGCACCGCTTCGACACCCTCGGCATCGTGCTGAGCGCCGTCGGCATGTTCCTGCTCGTGTTCGGCATCCAGGAAGGCGAGACGTACGACTGGGGCACCATCACCGGGCCCATCTCGGTCTGGTCGCTCATCATCGCCGGCATCGTCGTGCTCGTCGCCTTCGTGGTCTGGCAGGGCGTGCAGAAGGGCGAGCCGCTCCTGCCGCTCGGTCTCTTCAAGGACCGCAACTTCACGCTCGCGAACATCGCCATCACCGCCGTCGGCGTCGCGATCTCGTCGTTCGCCCTGCCGATCATGCTCTGGGCGCAGGACGTGCTCGCCTTCAGCCCGACCGAGGCGGCGCTGCTCCTCGTGCCGCAGGCCGTGCTCTCGGCCGGCCTCGCGCCGCTCGTCGGCAAGAACCTCAACCGGTGGAGCCTCCGCTGGGTCGCGGCGTTCGGTCTCGCGTGCTTCTCGGGTGCGCTGTTCTGGTTCGGCTCGCTCCTGGCCTCCGGCGCCGACTGGGGCTGGGTGCTCCTGCCGTCGACGCTCCTCGGGCTCGCGAACGCCTGCATGTGGGGACCGCTCTCGGTCTCGGCGACGCGGAACCTCCCGCCGAAGCTCGCCGGTGCCGGCTCCGGTGTCTACAACACGACGCGGCAGATCGGTGCGGTCCTCGGCTCGGCCGGCATCGCGGCCCTGATCGAGGCGCGCATCACCGCGAACTTCCCGTCCGGTGCGGGTGGGTCGTCCGGTGGGGCCGAGCAGCAGGTCGGGACGCTCCCGGGCTTCCTGCAGCAGCCGTTCGCGACCGCCATGGGGCAGTCGCTCGTCCTGCCGGCCGTGGTCCTCGTGGTCGCGATCGTCGCCGCGCTGTTCCTCGCGAAGCCGAAGCAGACGGTGGCGTGGCAGCGGAGCGGTGCGGTGTCCGACGGGTCGCCGGCGTCGTCCACCTCGACCTCGACCGGATCCTCGACCGCGGGTGACGAGGCGGGTGCCGAGCAGCGCCACGGTGTGCACGCCGCCGCCCCTGCTCCGGAGACCGCCGAGGCCGAGCTCGCCGCGACCGACCACCACGGGCGGCACGCGGACGCCTAGTCCGGGTCCTGCAGGAGCCCCGCGTCGCACCGTGCGGCGCGGGGCTCCTGTGCGCGTGCGGGGCGGTGCGGCGGTGCGGCGGCGTGGCGGTGCGGCGGTGCGGCGGTGCGGGTGTGTGTCGGTGTGGCGGTGCGGGTGTGTGGCGGTGCGGGTGTGCGGCGGCGCGGCGGTGCGGGTGCGACATCGTCGATGTCGTACGACAGCGGTGTTGTCGCTCGTGCGCGAACGCAATCGTTGCGACCGCCCACAAGCGACAAGTTCGACGTCGTACGACATCGACCTCGTCGTTCGACGTCGGCGGCCGGCGGTGCGCGGTCGACGTCGGCGGCCGGCGGTCCGCGGTCAGCCGCGGCGCTGCAGGTGCGCCCGGGTGAGCTCGGCCATCTCCTCGTCGGTGAGCGCGTCGACGGAGCGAGCCTCGCGGCGATCCGACCGCTGCCACCGGATGAAGAGCGAGATGAGCACGGGGACGTCCGCGACCTCGGCGATGAACCACAGCAGGTCCCCGGCGAGGTGCTGGTCGCGCAGGGGCGACGGGAACCAGGGCTGTCCGACCGCCTGCGTGACCGAGCCGTCGAGCACGTGGTTCGTGATCCGGAGCACGATGCCCGGGATCGCGTCCGCCGTCAGCTCGACGAAGGCGAGCAGGAACTCCACCGTGACGAAGGTCGACGAGCGCAGGATCCCCGGCTCGGACAACGGGGTCAGCATTGCGAACCCGAGCACCGGCACGAACACCGTGATGGCGGTCGCCCACACCGGGGACTCGCGGATGGTCGCCGAGAACGGGGTGAGCAGCACGCAGAACAGCGCGAGGGCGACCAGGGGCGACACGATGGCGTTGCCGAGGAACCGCGCCGGACGCGATGCGAGCGCTGCCGAGGCGGCGCGCGCGAGGCGAGCCGGGCCTCCCGAGCGGAGCAACGAGACGGGCGCGGCGAACGCGGCGAAGGTGGGGACCGCGAAGAAGAGCAGGGCCAGCCGCAGCACGAACGCCCACCGGAGGTCACGGTCGTGGATGCCCACGATGCCGAACTGCAGGATCCCGAACAGGACCAGCGCGCGAGAAGGCGAGCGTCCGCCACCACGGCCACCGGGTGCCCCGACGGGCGGCACCCCACCATCCACCAGCCGTAAGTGACCGCGGCCACGGCGATGAAGACGGCCGCGAAGCGGATCGAGGTGCCACGTGCTCCAGAACTCGGGTGTCGACGGCGTGGGGTGCCTCCTGCGGGTCGTGCTGCCGACGACAATCCTCCGCCCGCCCGGCGCCCCGGACCGTCCCCCGCCGGTGAGAACCGGTTCAGATCCGGACGGCGCTCCGAGCGGGCACGGTCCGGGTCAACAGGTGGACCCCGACCGGGACGGCGAGGGTGCCGAGCAGGGCCACCGCGAACGACAGGTGCAGCTGCATCACCACGAAGGCCGGACCGATCGTGCAGAGCGCCGCGACGGCGAGCACCGGCCAGGCCGGGCGATCGGTACCCGGGACCAGCCGGGGGAGCGGCCGGTCGAAGCGGCGGAGCGCGCGGGCTGTGCCGAGCGCGACCACGAGCAGGACGACGAGGGCCACGCCGCGGGTCGCCCACCAGGACGGCGAGCCCGGCGTCGGGAACGGCACGCCGACGAGCAGGGCGACGCCGTTCAGTGCGATGAACAGCGGCAGGTGCCAGAGGTAGATCGTCATCCCGTCCCGGCCGAGCAGGAACACCGTGGCCTGTGCGGCCCGGGTGCGCATGAGTCGTGCGAGCGGTGCGTGCACGACCTGGACGAGGCAGGCCTGGGCGATCGCCAGCACGGCGAGCGGCAGCATCGGCGGGTTGAGGTCCTGCAGCATGTCCGGGGCCCAGAGCCCGATCGACGTCAGGGGCACGAGCACGCCGTACCCGGCCGCGGCGACGGCGACGAGCAGCACGCGGGAGCGCCGGGCGAACCAGCCGTCGGCCCAGAGGAACCCGAGCTGCTGCGCGAAGAGCCACACGGGTCCGAGGTTGACCAGACCCACCTCGGCCGTCCCGGTGGCGAAGCGCACGGCGTCGACGGCCGCGGCGAGGGCCAGCAGTGCCACGAGCGTGCGCCACGGAGCGCGCTCGTGCAGGCGCATCATGAACGGCACGCAGCACTGGGTGATCCCGTACGCGGCGAGGAACCAGAGCGGCGAGCCGATGCCGAACGCCACCTCGGCGAGCAGGTCCGCCGGCGTCCCGAGCAGGGTGGCGACGCCGAGGCCGACCGCCAGCACCGCGAAGAGGGGGATCGCGGGCCGGAAGAGCCGCACGAGTCGGGTCGCGACGAAGTCCCGCGCGCCGCCGCCCCGCGCGACCGTGGAGCGCCACCCCACGGCGCTGGCGAACCCGCCGACCACGAAGAACAGCGGCATCACCTGGCCGACCCAGGTCGCGGCGACGTACCAGGGGAGCTCCTGGAGCGGACTCGTCACCGCGATGCCTCCGCCC
>NZ_BACZ01000623.1 GCF_000333375.1 Curtobacterium sp. B18 | reverse complement strand
ATCGCGGCGCGGAGGAGCTCGCTGACGCTGGTGCTCGGGTCGGACATCTCCTTGAACGAGGCGACGTCCTGGTGACTCGGGAACGTGAGGGTGAGGACGTCGTCCCGCAGCGCCGTGACCTGCGCCGTGACGACGACGGACCACGCCGAACGCTTCTGGTGCTGGACGTGCTCGACGATCTGCGGCCAGGAGTCGCGGAGCTGCTGGAACCCGACGGCGCCGATGGGACGCACGGCCGGTTCGTCGCCGGCGACGGTGCCCTGACCGGTCGAGGACGCGTTCGCGGTCCCTGCGGCGGGGGTCTGGGTCACGCCGGCAGCCGGCGCGGGTGCGGGTTCGTCCACGGGCGCCTCGGGCGCACTCGGCACCGCGGCTGCCCACGAGGCCGTCGCGTCCCGAGCGGTGGCGCCGGGGTCGGCGGCAGGGGCCGCGGCCGGTCCGGCGTCGACCGGAGCAGGCATCGCCGCGGCCGGAGCCTGGACGGGCGCCGCGGCGGGTGTCGCGGGAGCGGGTGCCGCGGGTGCCTGTGCCGCGCGCAGAGCGGGTGCAGCGGCCGGAGCACCGGGCGCCTGGGCGGAGGTCGAACCCGCCGCGGGGAGCGACTCCGGCCCGGCCTGGTGCCCACCGGCGTCGCCGACGCCGATGCGTCGTTCGAGTCGCTCGACCCGGGCGAGTGCACCGCGCTGGGTGTCGTCGGCCTCGGGCACGAGCATCCTGGCGGTCATCAGCTCGAGGTGGAGTCGCGGCGAGGTCGCACCGGTCATCTCGGTCAGCGCCCGGTTCGCGATGTCCGCCGCGCGCGACAGCCCGGTCGCACCGAAGACGCCGGCCTGCCGGGTCATCGTGTCGAGCTCTTCCGGCGAGACGCCACGCAGGACGGCAGCGGCGCTCTCGTTGGTCGCGGCCACCACGATGAGGTCGCGGAGGCGCTCGAGCAGGTCCTCGACGAAGCGACGGGGGTCCTGACCGGTCTGGACCACGCGGTCGATCGCGGCGAAGGCGGACGCCGGGTCGGCCACGGCGAGCGCGTCGACGACGTCGTCGAGCAGTGCGGCGTCGGTGTAGCCGAGGAGCGCGACGGCTCGCTCGTACGCGATCGCCCCGTCCTCGCTGCCGGCCATGAGCTGGTCGAGCAACGACAGGGTGTCGCGGACGGAGCCGCCGCCCGCGCGGACGACGAGCGGCAGGACACCCGGTGCGACCGAGACCGACTCCTGCTGGCAGAGCTGCTCGACGTACTCGAGCATCGCGGCCGGCGGGACGAGCCGGAACGGGTAGTGGTGGGTGCGCGACCGGATGGTGCCGATGACCTTCTCGGGCTCGGTCGTGGCGAAGATGAACTTCACGTGCTCCGGCGGCTCCTCGACCAGCTTGAGCAGCGCGTTGAAGCCCTGCGGCGTCACCATGTGCGCCTCGTCGAGGATGAAGATCTTGTAGCGGTCGCGCGCCGGGGCGAACACGGCGCGGTCACGGAGGTCCCGCGCGTCGTCGACACCGTTGTGGCTGGCGGCGTCGATCTCGATCACGTCGAGCGAACCCCCGCCGCCGCGCGCCAGTTCGACGCAGCTCGGGCAGACGCCGCACGGGGTGTCGGTCGGACCTTCTGCACAGTTCAGGCAGCGCGCGAGGATGCGGGCGGACGTCGTCTTGCCGCAGCCGCGCGGCCCGCTGAAGAGGTAGGCGTGGTTGACCCGGTTGGTGCGCAGGGCCGTCCGGAGGGGATCGGTGACCTGCGACTGTCCGATCAGCTCGGCGAAGTTCTCGGGCCGGTAACGGCGATACAGGGCGGTGACCACGCCCCAAGGGTAGCCGGGACGGCCGACACCCGATGGTCGGACCGGACCACCTGTGGGAAGTGGGGAGGGCGCACGTGACGCACCGCGCCTCCCGTCCGTCAGGACGACGGAACGCGAGGCGCGGTGCGGACGGTGCGGGTGGGGTCAGACGCGTCGGCGGCGGATGCCGCGGGCGAGGCGGGACAGCCCCAGCAGGAGGAACCCGAGGACCACCAGGCCGCCGGCCGCCCCGGCGAGGGGCCCGACCTCGGCACCGGTGAACGCGAGTCCACCGGACCCGGACCCGCCGGCGGTCCCGTTCCCGTTCCCGACCGCCCCGGCTCCAGGGGTCCCGGGCACACCTGGCGTCCCGGGCGTCCCGGGCGTGCCCGGTGTCCCCGGCGCCCCGGGAATCCCTGGAGTCCCCGGCGTGCCGGGGTCCCCCGGCGTCCCCGGATCGCCCGGCACGGCCGAGTCGACCACCACCGCGACCGACTGTGCGGCCGACGTCGCACCCGCGACGGTCTGGGTCACGCGGATGGTGTGCGGTCCCACCGCGAGGCGCAGCACGACCGACCAGGCGCCGTCCTCGTCCGCCGTGGTCGTCACCGGCGTGCCGTCGTCGGCGACGACGGTCACCGTGGCCCCCGGTTCGGCGGTCCCGGTGACGCGCCAGTCCACGGAGCCGGCGGCCGAGGCCGTCTGGTGCGCACCCGGCGTGGGGGACGTGACCGCGAGCGGCTCGACGGCGTCCACCACGATCGGCACCGGCTGCGAGACCGTCGTCGTGCCGTTCACGGTCTGCGACGCCTCCAGGGTCCACGCGCCCTCGGGCACGCGGTCGAAGGTGACGCTCCAGTCCCCGTCCGCGTCGGCGGTCGTCGTGCGCACCTGTCCGTTCGACAGGCGCACCGTGACGAGCGCGCCCGGCGTGGCGTGCCCCGTCACCGTGAAGGCGGCGGTGTCGCCGGTGCCCGTCGCCGGGAGGAGCTGGCCGGGTGTCGGGCTGGTGATGGTGACGTCGGTCGGCTGCGCGACCACGACCCGCACGGTACTGGTCACCGGGTCGGAGGTACGACCGCCGACGGTCTCGGTGGCCGACACGGTGTGGTGCCCGGCGGGACCCGGGAGACGGTGACCGTCCAGGAGCCGTCGCCACCGCGGTGGTCGTCGCCGTCCGACCGTCGATGTCGACGGTCACCGTGGCCCCCGGTTCCGCGGTGCCGCTCACCACGATGGACGTCGTCGCCCCGGTGATCGGGACGACCTGACCGTCCTGCGGGCTCGTGACCCTGATCGGAGCCGCTGCGGCGACGGAGAACCCGACCTCGGGCGCGTCCGTCGTCGTCCCGCCGACGGTCTGCGAGGCGGCGATCGAGTGCGGTCCGGTGCCGACCGACGGCACGGTCACGGCCCACTCGCCGTCGCCGTTCGCCGTCGTCGTGACCGGGGTGCCGCCGTCGATCCGGACCGAGACCGCCGCGTCCGGCGCCGAGACGCCGGTGACACGGACGTCCGTGGTGCCGCCGAGCACGCGGAACGCGGTCCCGTACGCCGGCGAGGTCACGACGATCGCGTCGACCGCGGCGACCTCGACCGTCAGGTCACGCTGGACCGGCGACGACGTGGTGCCGTTCACGACCTGCGTGACGACGATCGTGTGGTCTCCGGCGTCGAGCCCCGTCAGCTCGGTCGACCACCGGCCGTCCGGGCCCACCGGGACCTCGACGGGGGCACCGTCGTCGGTGACGATCCGCACGGTCCCGCCCGGCTGCCCCTGACCGCTGACCGGGACGGTCGCGCCCGTGGTGCCGGCCGGCACGGTGACGGTGTCGCCGTCGGCCGGGGTGTCGACCGTCAGCGCGGCGCCGGCGGCGATCGTGAAGGTCGTCACGACCGGAGCCGAGGTCGACCCGTCGACCGTCTGGGTCGCCCGGACCGTGTGCTGCCCGGTGGCGAGTCCCTCGAGGTCGAGCGACCACGTGCCGGCGGCGGTCGCCGTGACGGTCTGCGGGTCGCCGCCGTCGATCGTGATCCGCACGGTGGACCGCGGCGCCGCGGCACCGTTCGCCGTCACCGTCGCGACCGAGTCCTGCTGCGCGACGCGGACGGTCGACCCGTCCGCCGGGGTGGCGATCGTGATGGGGTCCGCGACGAGCACCCGGATCCCGACGGCCACCGGGGCGGAGACGGTGTCGCCGATCCGCTGCGTGACGCTGACCTCCGGGGTCCCGGCGGGCACGTCCGGGACCGAGACACTCCACGTCCCGTCCGCGTCCGCGGTGGTGGCCTCGCTGCGTCCGCCGCCGAGGTCGACCACGACGGTCGCACGGGGCTCCGCCGTGCCGCTGACGTCGACCGTGGTGGTCGCGCCCTCGCCGGCGACGGCGTACTGCTGGCCGGCCGTCGGCTCGTCGATCACGACCGGAGCGCCGGCCACGATCGCGAACGTCGTCTCGACGGGGGTTGTGGACGTGGACCCGTCGACCGTCTGCGTGACGCTCACGTCGTGCGTCCCGACGCCGAGGTCCGGCACGTCGACGCTCCACGAGCCGTCCCCGCCCGCCGTCACCTCGACCGGGTCGCCGTCGTCGACCGTGACCGTGACGGTG
>NZ_BACZ01000624.1 GCF_000333375.1 Curtobacterium sp. B18 | reverse complement strand
GATCCTCGCCGGCGTGCAGCGCGTCGACCTCGCCCTGCTCGCGGAGACGGCACCCGACACCGCAGCAGACGCCACCGCAGCCCCCGGCTCCGCGGCAGACGCCACCGCAGCAGACGCCAGTGCAGCACATGGCACGGCAGCCCGCGGCGGCGGAGCGGACGCCGGCACGGCCGATCGGCACGCCCAGCTGGAGGACGCGGCGAAGCTCCTCCGCGGGGCCCTCGGCGAGCTGCAGGACCTCGCCGTGGCGCTGCGGGCCCGCGTGGGCGACGACCGGCTCGACGACGCACTGGCCCGCCACCTGACCGACCTGTTCCCCGAGGACGCGGCGGTCTCGATCACCTCCACAGGGACGCCGGTCCCGATGCCGAGCTGGAAGTCCGAGGAGACCCTGACGATCCTGCTCGAGGCACTGACGAACTGGCGCAAGCACGCCCCGGACTCGACCGCCACCGTCACGTTCGCCTGGTCGCCGCGTACCCTCACGGTCACCGTCTCGGACGACGGACCGGGCTTCGACGACACCGAGGAGCGCAGGGGACGGCTCGGGCGTCGGACGATGCTCGAGCGCGCCGCGGTCATCGGCGCCCGGTGCACCGTCACGAGCCGCCCCGGCGCGGGGACCACCGTCGAGCTCGCCGTCCCGATCGGTGCCCTGTGACGGCGACCGACGTGGTGCACGTCGCGCTCGTCGACGACCACCACCTCTTCCGCGAGGGACTCGCCGCGATCCTCGGCGCCCGCCCGCAGATCCGGGTCGTGACGCACGGCGCGCGATCGTCCGACGTCCTCGACTCGGCGGAGGCCGCCGCGGTCGACGTGCTCCTGCTCGACGTCGAACTCGACGGCCCACCGGCACGCACCACGATCGCCTCGCTGCGCCGGACGCGTCCGGACATCGCGATCGTGGTGCTGACGATGCACCGTGACGCGGTCCTCCGCCGCACGCTCCTCACGGCCGGGGCCGCCGACTTCGTGACCAAGACGACCCCGAGCGGCGAACTGGTCGATCGGATCGTCCGCGCGGCGGCCGGACGGTCCTCGGCACGGCCGACCCCTCCCACCGACCCGCTGCTGAGCGACCGTGAGCTCGAGGTCCTCCGGCTCGTCATGCGCGCGCACACGAACGCCGAGATCGCGGCGGACCTCGGCATCGCCGTCGGCACGGTCAAGCGTCACGTCTACAACGTCTTCCGGAAGCTCGAGGTCGGTTCCCGCGTCGCCGCGATCACGGCCGCGCGACGCCTCGGCTTGGTCGACTGAGCAGCGTCCGACCGGCGCAGAGCCCTCGCGGGACGACGCGTGGCGGTGCCGACCGCGCTAGGCCGACGTGACCGCCGGCTCCCCCGCTGCCACGAGTCGGCCCTCCGCGTACAGCCGGGCCACGACCTCGAGTGCCTGGTGCCGGTACCGCGCCTGCGCGGCACCCGGCGCGACGATCACGCCGTTCGCCCCGGTCGAGGCGACGAGGGCGTTGATCTTCGCCGCGACCTCGTCGGCGGAGCCGTACGCCTGTCGCTCGGTCCGCGCCTGGATGAACCGGCGCTCGAGGTCGGAGAACTCGTACGCGCGTGCCTCCTCCATCGACACCGGCTCGGGCTTCGCGCCCTGCCGCATGCGGATGAACGAGATCATGCCCGGCGCACTCTGCTCCTCGATCACCGCCGGGGCCTCGTCGGTGACGACCTGCACGCCGATCAGGGCGTTCGGCTCCGAGCGGAAGCGCGACGGCCGGAACGAATCCCGGTACAGCGCGAGCGCTGCCTCGGTGTTGTCCGACGCGAAGTGGTGTGCGAAGGCGAACGAGACACCCAGGGCCCCCGCGACCTGCGCGCTGTACCCGGAGGACCCAAGCAGCCAGAACTCCGGCACGTCGCCGTAGCCCGGCACCGCCCGGATGCGGGACAGCGGGTTCGACTCGTCCATGCCGGTGAAGAAGCCGATGAGGTCGGCCAGACGCTCCGGGAAGTCGTCCACGTCGAGCCGGTCGGTGCGGCGCAGGGCCATCGCCGTCGCGCCGTCGGTCCCCGGGGCACGCCCGAGGCCGAGGTCGACCCGGTCGCCGTACAGCGCCCGGAGCGTGCCGAACTGCTCGGCGACGACGAGGGGCGCGTGGTTCGGCAGCATCACGCCGCCGGAGCCGATCCGGATCGTGGAGGTCGCGGCCCCCACGGCGCTCAGCAGCACCGCCGGCGCGGACGACGTGATGCCCGGCATGCCGTGGTGCTCGGCGACCCAGAAGCGCTCGTAGCCGAGCTGCTCGGCGCGCACCGCCATGTCGATGGAGCCCTGCAGGGCTTCGGTGTTGGACTGGCCGTACTCGCGGGTCGCCAGGTCGAGGACGGACAGGTGCACGGATGCGTCGCTCATGCAGTCGCCAACGTCGGCGGCGCGACGCGCATTCCGCACCACGTGCGGGTCTGGAGGCGCGGTGCGGGCCCGCACCGCGCCTCCAGGCCGCCGGACGGCCCGGTCCACGGCACGCGACCCGCCCGCGCGGACGGACCCGTCAGGCGCCGTCCAGGCGCCCACCGGACTCGGTCAGGTAGCAGTTGGCGCACAGGGACTCGTAGGTGACGTCGACTCCGTCGATCGCGACCTGCGACCCGTCGAAGACGAAGCGTCCGTCGACCTTGCGCGCGTTGAAGACCGCCTTGCGGCCGCAGCGGCAGATGGTCTTCAGCTCCTCGAGGGAGTGCGCCACCTCGAGCAGGCGAGCGCTGCCGGGGAACGCCTCGGTGCGGAAGTCGGTGCGGATGCCGTAGGTGATGACGGGCACCTCGTCGAGGACGGCGATGCGCAGCAGGTCGTCGACCTGGCGGGGCGTGAGGAACTGCGCCTCGTCGACGAGCACGCAGCTGACCGGCCGGACCATGCCGTCGAGCCGGGCGGACTCGGGATCGGTCGCACCGGCCTCGGTGACGGCTCGTCGGACGTCCTCCTCCGGCGAGAACACGATGTCGACCGTCCGGGTCACCCCGAGGCGCGACACGATCTCACGATCGCCCTTGGTGTCGACGGACGGCTTCGCGAGCAGCACCCGGTGACCGCGTTCCTCGTAGTTGTACGCCGCCTGCAGGAGCCCCGTGCTCTTGCCGCTGTTCATGGCGCCGTACCGGAAGTAGAGCTTCGCCACTACGCGAGGAACCCGTCCTCGGCCGCCCGACGGATGAGGTCGGACTTCTTCGACGCGGGCCGACCGACCTTGCTGTACTTCTCACGCACGCGACGCAGGTACGTCTTCGCGGTCTCGTACTGCACGTTCATCTGCGCGGCGACCTCGTTCGTCGAGTAGCCCGACACGTACAGGCGCAGGGCTTCCTCTTCGCCGTGGCTGAGCTTCGGCCGCTGGTGCGCGTTCGCACCGGTGGGCAGTGGACGCCAGTCGCGCTGCGGCGGGGTGTCGCGGGCGACGCCCATGATCTCGCGTGCGACGTCCATGACCTCGCGCATCGGCAGCGACTTCGACAGGAAGGCCGCGGCGCCCGCGGCGAGCGCACGATCGCGGGACTCACGGCTGTCGACGCTGGACAGGACGATGACCTTCGCGCCGGCAGCACGGCAGGTGCGCACGCGGGCCTCGATCGAGACGGGCTCCTTCAGTTGGAAGTCCAGGAACACCAGGTCCGTCGGGAAGTTCTCGCTGTGCACCATCTCGAGCCACGTGTGGGCCGTCAGCGCGAGGTCGAAGTCGAACGCGTTCACCGCGATCCAGCTCGACAGGCTGTCCAACAGCACCTCGTGGTCGTCGAGGATCGCCAGCCGCACGCGTCGTGTCCCCGGGTTCGGCAGGGCGGGCGTGCCCTCCGTGATCCGGCTCGGGTCAGTGCTGGTCATACGAGAACCTTAGTGCGAGGGCGGAGGGTCGGACCGCGACGTCCAGATCGGGGAACGTCACGCGGAGGACCGCGAAGTAGGGGTCGAAGGTGCGGTGGATGCCGACGTCCGAATCGTCGACGGCGAGGTCGATGGCGACGGCCACGGTGCCCGCCGTCGGCCGGTGCGTGGTGCCCGTCGGTGGGCCCTCGCCGCGGGGCCCGGCAGCGTCCGGACCGGCGTCGTCCGACCCCGTGCGCCGGATCGTCGCCCGGAAGCCCGCCGGGTCGACCGTGGCCGCACGCAGCGCGGCTCGCAGGAACGTCCGGACGACGGTGCGCTGGTCGGCGTCGAGGGTCGCGATGAGTCCGTCCGGGTCGTCGACGACGGCATCCGGGCCGCCCTCGGACCGGACGGCCTGCTCGAACCAGGTGCGGTCCGCGTCGGCGACCATCGCACGACGGATGCCGTCGGCGATCATCCGGGCTTGGGCGCGGTCGGCATCGGTGATGACCGCCTTCGTGCGGAGCTCGGCGAAGAAGGGGGCGACGTCCCGCGTGAGGATCGTCGTGCGGTCCTGCTGCACGGCGGCGTCGATGCCGTCGCGCTCCGCCCGCTCGACCGAGTACGAGCCGGCGCGGATCTGCACCCGCTCGGCGAGTCCCGCGAACGTCCACGCGAACGCGACCGAGGCGGCGGTGAGCACGAGCGTCGGCGCCGCAGCCAGGAACGCGGCGACGCCGGTCGGCACGTCGGCGGGGAACACGGACGCGGCGACGCCCCACGAGGCACCGGTCACGACCGCGAGCACGAGCCCGCCGACGGCCAGGTCCGACCACGGCCGGTACGGGGCCGTCATCACGATCCCGGTCGCGCAGAGCAGGGACATGAAGTCGTTCAGGGCGTTCCGGTCCGGACCCCACTGCGCGGCGATGCTCGTGACCGTCGCCGCCGCGAGGAGCAGCACGTGCACCGCGAACGCCCACCGTGGGAAGGGTGCGCGGAACGGACTCGACGCGACGAACACCACGGTGCCGGAGGCCGCGAGCAGCAGCACGGTGAGGGCGCTCAGCGTGGGACTGCCGACGACGTCACGGTCGAAGACGGAGGCGAGCAGCGCCCAGAGCACACCCGAGGCGCCGAGGACGATCGCCAGCGGACGGGACCCCATGGCGCCGAGCGGGTCGTACTGCTGCGCGGTGCGGGCGGTGTCCCGCTCCGGTGCCGGGCGCGTCATCGGGTCACCTCGGTGCCGGCACTCGGCGTCACCGGGGTCGTCCCCGTGACGACCCCGTAGGGCACCGACATCATCACGCTCGTGCCCGAGCCCGGCGACGACCACACCTGCACGTCGCCGCCGACACGACCGATGCGCTCGCGGACGGAGCCCCGCAGACCCATCCGGTCCGGGCTGGTGGCGGACTCGTCGAAGCCACGCCCGTCGTCGACGACCATCAGCGTGCACGCGACGCCGTCGTCGAACACGCTCACCTCGGCCGCGTCGGTGCCGGCGTGCTTCCGGACGTTCGCCAGGCACTGTCCGACCGCACGGAGCACCGCGGTCATCGCGGCCTGCTCGAGGCGCACGAGCGCTGCCGGATCGCCGGTCACCGTCACGTCGAGTCCGAGTGCACGGTGCTCGTCGATCATCTGCTCGAACGCCCGGACCGCGGCGCCCGGTTCCGGACGGGCCGGGCGTGCGCTCGGGGCGAGCCACTCCTTGCCGGTGAGCATCGCGACGTCCGCCTCGACCGTGCGGGCGAGGTTCGGGTCCATCGGACCGTCCGGCGCCAGGGCGATGGCGCCGAGGTGGTTGAGGACCGTGTCGTGCAGGATGGCCGACGCCTCGGCCTCGACCCCGGCGCGGTACGCCGAGACGTGCTCCTCGCGCGCGGAGCGGAGGAGCTCGGGCTGCACGCGTCGGGACCGGCCGGTGTTCCGGCTCGTGACGAGCACGAGGGCGATGACGAACGCGAGGGTCACCCACGCAAGCACGAGGGGGTGTGCCGGACCGCCCGCCTGCGCGACCGCGATCGACGTCGCGACCCGACCGACGACGAACCCGGCGATCGACCACAGGGCCACCCGGCCCGCGACCGCGCCGGCACCGCCGACGAGCACGAGCGGGATGACCGCCAGGGACAGCAGGTACGAGGCGACCCACCCCGTTGGGACCTCCCGCTGCACGACGACGGCGAACCACCACGCGCACACCCCGCCGACCGCGAGGAAGGCGATCGCCGAGCGCCAGGTGCCGAACTGCACGTGGACGGCGATCATGCCGAGCATCGGGACCAGGGCCAGGACGGCGCTGACCACCCGGACGTCCGGCTCGGCCAGACGGTAGAGCACCAGGGCGATCGCCGCGGCGGCGAGCGAGCCGACGGCGGCGGCGTGGAAGGCGCGCACGGTCGACCACGCGTTGACTCGCGGAGCGAGGTGCGTGGGGATGCCGAGCACGGGTGGGGGTCCTTCCGGACGAGGGGAACGCCGCCCACGATCCAACCACCGTTGGCGCGATCGTGTACCCCGATTGTCGGAGCGATCGGCGACCCGCTCGATGATACCGGCACACGGAGGTTCCCGGTGTCCCCCGAACGCGGAAGCGCGCCGCCGCCACCCGACCCGGTCAGAAGAGCGTCGGCAGCGACGGTTCCACCCGTGGTGCGAGGCGCTGGTCGAAGCCCGGGTCCGCGCGCTTCAACGGTGAGGTGGTCGGTCGGGACTGTTCCTCGAACGGCGACGGTCCGGAGATCACGCCCGCCCTCGTCGCCGGTGCTGTCCCCGGACGTGCGCCGGCCGGGGTCGCGAGCCCTGCCCCCGAGCCTGCGCCCGCCGGTGTCGTGGGCGCTGCCCCCGGGCCTGCGCCCGCCGGCGTCGCGAGCCCTGCCCCCGGGACTGCGCCCGCCGGCGTCGTGGGTGCTCCGCCAGCGTTGACCAGCCGGTTCGAGAACCCCATCGAGCCGGTCGTCGGGTCGACCGTGCCGAGCCCCATGCCGTGCGCCCGCAGGATCGGCCGGACCCGCTCGGCGAGCCAGCGTCGGTAGTCCTTCGGCGCGTACGTGTTGTCGAGGTACATGGAGCGGTAGCGCTCCACGAGGTCCGGCCGGGTGCGCTGCAGCCACGCGGACCACCACGGCTTCACCCCTGGGCGCAGGTGGAGCGCCGAGTACATGACGCTCGACGCGCCGGCCGCCGCTGCTCGACCGATCGCGTCGTCGAGGTGCGCACGGGTGTCGGTGATGTACGGCAGCACCGGCATGAGGAACACCGAGCACGTCAGGCCGGCGTCGCGGATCGCCCGGACCGTCGCCAGACGCGCGGCCGTCGTCGGCGTGCCGGGCTCGACCTGCTGCTGGAGTTCGTCGTCGTACACCGCGATCGACATCGCGAGGTCGACCGGCACCGAGCGTGCGGCCTCGACCAGCAGCGGGACGTCCCGCCGCATCAGGGTGCCCTTCGTCAGGATGCTGAAGGGTGTGCCGGACTCGGCGAGGGCGCGGATCACGCCCGGCATCAGGCGGTACTTGCCCTCGGCGCGCTGGTACGGGTCGGTGTTGGTACCGAGCGCGACGGGGTGGCGGTCCCAGCTGGGCTTCCGCAGCTCACGACGGAGGACGTCGGCCACGTTCGTCTTCACGACGATCTGCTGGTCGAAGTCCGCTCCCCCGTCGAACTCGAGGTAGGTGTGCGTCGGGCGGGCGAAGCAGTACACGCAGGCGTGGCTGCACCCGCGGTAGGGGTTGATCGTCCAGCCGTACGTGCCGCTGCCGTCCGCCGCGGGGACGCGGTTGAGTGCGCTCTTGGCGAGCACCTCGTGGAAGGTGACACCGGCGAACTCCGGCGTGGTCACACTCCGGACGAGCCCACTGTTCGACTCGAGCCCGGGGAGCGCATCGCTCCGCGTGGCATCGATCGCCTGACCACTCCACCGCATACCGCCATTCGAACACATGTTCGAACGGCCCGCAAGCCGGTGGACGTCAGTGGTGGAGTCCGAGCACCCTCGCCGTGCGCTCGAGCGTCGCGTCCGCGAGCTCCGGGTCGGATCCGAGGTCCTGCCCGTAGGTCGGCACCATCACGCGCACCGCGGCTTCCCAGCGGTCCCAGCGGTCGGGGAAGCACTTCCGGAGCATGCCGAGCATGATCGGCACGGCCGTGGAGGCGCCCGGGCTCGCGCCGAGCAGCCCAGCGATCGAGCCGTCGGCCGAGGTGATCACCTCGGTGCCGAACTGCAGCACCCCGCCCTTGTCCTTGTCCGGCTTGATGACCTGCACGCGCTGCCCGGCGGTGATCCGGTGCCAGTTCTCCGGCTCGGCGCTCGGCATGAAGTCGCGGAGGGCGTCGAACTTCGTCTGCTTCGAGGCGAGCAGCTGCCCGACGAGGTACCGGACGAGGTCGAAGTTCGAGAAGGCCACGCTCAGCATCGGCCGCAGGTTGTGCGGACGGATCGACTTCACCAGGTCGAACAGCGAGCCCTGCTTGAGGAACTTCGGGCTGAACCCGGCGTAGGGCCCGAACATGAGCGAGGAGTTGCCGTCCACGATCCGGGTGTCGAGGTGCGGCACCGACATCGGCGGGGCACCGACGCTGGCCTTGCCGTAGACCTTCGCCGCGTGCTTCTGCACGACCTCGGGGTCGTCCGTGCGGAGGAACTCGCCGGACACGGGGAACCCGCCGTAGCCGCGGATCTCGGGGATGCCGGACTTCTGCAGCAGGTGCAGGGCGCCGCCACCGGCTCCGACGAAGACGAACTTCGCCGCGATCCGTTGCGTCGAACGACCGATCTCGTTGCGGACGTCGAGCACCCAGCCCTCGCTGACCGTCGAACGGGTCAGCTTCGTGACCTGGTGCGAGGGCTCGAACTCGACACCGTCGATCTCGAGCTGGTCGAAGAGCTGGCGGGTGAGCGAACCGAAGTCGACGTCGGACCCGGCGGCCGAGTACGTCGCCGCGATCGGCTGGTCCTTCTTGCGACCGGGGATGAGCGCCGGTGCCCACTGGCGGATCTGCTGCGGGTCGTCGGAGAACTCGAGCCCGGCGAAGAGCGGGTGGTCCTTCATCGCCTCGTACCGCTTGCGCATGTACTCGACGTTGTCGGCGCCCCAGACGAACGAGATGTGCGGCGTGGGGTTGATGAAGTTCGACGGTTCCGGCAGGTCACCGGTCTCGACCAGGTGCGCCCAGAACTGGCGCGAGACCTGGAACTGCTCGTTGACGGTCACGGCCTTGCTGATGTCGACGCGACCGTCGGCGAGTTCGGGCGTGTAGTTCAGCTCGCAGAGCGCGGAGTGCCCCGTCCCGGCGTTGTTCCACGGGTTCGAGCTCTCCTGCGCGACGGTGCCGAGGCGCTCGTAGACGCGGATCCGCCACGTGGGTTCGAGCCGGTGGATGATCGCGCCGAGGGTGGCGCTCATGATCCCTCCCCCGACCAGGACGACGTCGATGGGGTCCACCTGCTTCACTGCCACCAGACGATCCTACCGGCGTCGGCTGACAAGCCGAGCCGAGAACGCCGGGAGGCGCGGTGCCGGTCCGGCACCGTCCCTCCTGGATCGCGTCGGGTTACGCGGCGACCGTGCGGCGCGCGACGATCGTCTCGGCGATCTGCACCGCGTTCAGCGCGGCGCCCTTGCGCAGGTTGTCGTTGCTGACGAAGAGCGCGAGCCCGTGGCCCTCGGGAGCGGACTGGTCCGCACGGATGCGACCGACGAAGGACGGGTCCTGTCCGGCGGCCTGCAACGGCGTCGGCACCTCGGCGAGCTCGACACCCGGTGCGGCGGCGAGGAGCTCCGTCGCGCGCTCCGGCGACAGCGGCCGGTCGAACTCGGCGTTGACCGAGATGGAGTGCCCGGTGAAGACCGGCACGCGCACGCAGGTCCCCGCGACGAGGAGGTCCGGGAGCTCGAGGATCTTGCGGCTCTCGTTGCGGAGCTTCTTCTCCTCGTCGGTCTCACCCAGCCCGTCGTCGACGATGCTGCCCGCGAGCGGGACGACGTCGAAGGCGATCGGGCGGACGTACTTGACCGGCTCGGGGAACGTCACGGCGGATCCGTCGTGCGTGAGTGCGGCGGTGTCCTGTTCGAGGGCCGCACGCGCCTGGCCGAGCAGCTCTTCGACGCCGGCGAGCCCGGAGCCCGAGACCGCCTGGTAGGTGGTGGCCACGAGGCGGCGCAGACCGGCCTCGGTGTCGAGCACCTTGAGGACCGGCATGATCGCCATCGTCGTGCAGTTCGGGTTCGCGATGATGCCCTTCGGCGCGTCGTCGATGGCGTGCGGGTTCACCTCGCTCACGACGAGCGGGACGTCCGGGTCCATGCGCCAGGCGCTGGAGTTGTCGACGACGAGCGCACCCGCGGCGGCGAACTTCGGCGCGAGGGCACGCGAGGCGGTCGCACCGGCCGAGAACAGCGCGATGTCGATGCCCGACGGGTCGGCGGTCTCGGAGTCCTCGACGACGATCTCGCCCCCGCGGAAGGGCAGGGTGGTGCCGGCGGACCGGGCGCTCGCGAAGAACCGGACCTGGTCGGCCGGGAACGCGCGCTCCTCGAGCAGACGGCGCATCACGGCGCCGACCTGGCCGGTGGCGCCGACGACGGCGACGGTGAGGGTGCTCATGCGGTGCTCCTGACGGGTCAGCGGCCGGTGCCGGCGTAGACGACGGCCTCGGAGTCGGCGTCGAGACCGAACGCGTTGTGCACCACGCGCATCGCCTCGTTGAGGGTGTCGGCTCGGGTCACGACCGAGATGCGGATCTCCGAGGTGGAGATCATCTCGATGTTGATCGACGCCTCGTGCAGGGCACGGAACAGCGCGGCCGAGACGCCCGCGTTGGTGCGCATGCCCGCACCGACCAGGGCGAGCTTGCCGATCTGGTCGTCGTACTGGATGCCCTCGAAGCCGATGTCGGACTTCGCCACGCCCAGGGCGGTCAGGACGCTCTGGCCCTGGTCCTTCGGGAGTGTGAAGGAGATGTCGGTGCGGCCGTTCGACGCCGACACGTTCTGCACGATCATGTCGATGTTCGCGCCGGCACGGGCGACGATCGTGAAGATCTCGGCGGCCTTGCCCGGGGTGTCGGGCACGCCGACCACGGTGATCTTGCCCTCGGAGAGGTCTCCGGCGATGCCGGTGATGATCGGTTCTTCCACGGTTTCCCCCTCTGCAGGGTTGTAGACGATGGTTCCCTCGGCGTTGCTGAAGGAGGAGCGGACGTGCAGGGTGACGCCGTGCCGACGGGCGTACTCGACGGCACGGATGTAGAGGACCTTGGCGCCGGACGCCGCGAGCTCGAGCATCTCCTCGCTGGTGATGCGGTCGACCTTCTTGGCCTTGGACACCACGCGGGGGTCGGCGGTGAAGATGCCGTCGACGTCGGTGTAGATCTCGCAGATGTCGGCCTCGAGCGCCGCCGCGAGGGCGACCGCCGTCGTGTCGGAACCGCCGCGGCCCAGCGTCGTGATCTCGCCCGTCGTGCGGTTGAAGCCCTGGAACCCCGCGACGATCGCGACGTGCCCGGCGTCGAGCGCCTCGCGCACGCGCTTCGGGGTGACGTCGACGATGCGCGCCTTGCCGTGCTGGGCGTCCGTGAGCATGCCCGCCTGGCTGCCCGTGTACGAGGACGCTTCGACACCGAGGCTCTTGATCGCCATCGCCAGGAGCGCCATCGAGATGCGCTCCCCCGCGGTGAGGAGCATGTCGAGCTCACGGCCGGCGGGGATGGGCGTCACGGAGTGCGCGAGGTCGACGAGCTCGTCGGTGGTGTCGCCCATCGCGGAGACGGCCACGACGACGTCGTTGCCGGCCTTCTTCGTCTGGACGATCCGCTTCGCCACGCGCTTGATGCTCTCGGCGTCCGCGACGGACGATCCACCGAACTTCTGCACGATCAAGGCCACTGGTTGGTACTCCCGGGGACGACGGTTCCGCGACTGTCACGCGGTCTCATGATGGTAGTCGGTGTTTCGAGGATGTTGCGTCGGAGCCGGTGCAGACGCAACGATCCTGCGCGCCCGTCCGGCCCGATCGGTCAGCCGCCGACGACCCGACGGCCCTCGAACGCGCGGCCGAGGGTGACCTCGTCGGCGTACTCGAGGTCGCCGCCGACCGGCAGACCGGACGCGAGCCGCGTCGTGCGGATGCCCATCGGCACGAGCAACCGGCTGAGGTACGTCGCCGTGGCCTCGCCCTCGAGGTTGGGGTCGGTGGCGATGATGACCTCGTCGACGGTGCCGTCCGCGAGTCGCGTCATGAGCTGCTGGATCCGCAGGTCGTCCGGGCCGATGCCGTCGATCGGGCTGATGGCGCCGCCGAGCACGTGGTACAGCCCACGGAACTCGCGGGTGCGCTCGATCGCGGCGACGTCCTTCGCCTCTTCCACGACGCAGATGACGGCCGGGGACCGACGCGGGTCGCGGCAGATGCTGCACTGCACGTTCTCGGTGACGTTGCCGCAGATCTCGCAGAAGCGGACCCGCTCCTTGACGTCCGCCAGCAGCTCGGAGAGCCGGCTCGGGTCGAACGACTCGGTCTGGAGGATGTGGAACGCGATGCGCTGCGCCGACTTCGGTCCGATGCCGGGGAGGCGACCGAACTCGTCGATGAGGTCCTGCACGATGCCGTCGTACATCAGGCGCCTTCCTCGTGGAGGGAGGTCTCCTCGATGAACTGAGCGTTCAGGATCTCACGCACGACGGCCTCGCCGTAGCGACCCGCGACGGGCGTCCGACGGACCTGGGGTCCCGGTGCGGCCGGGCGCTGGGGCGCCGACTGGCGCGGCGCGCTCTGCTGCGGAGCGTTCTGCTGCGGAGCGTTCTGCGGGGCCGGTGGCGCATCGGGGTAGGGCTCACCGTCGCCGTACGGGTCGTCGTCGAGCGGGTAGTCGTCCACCGGGACGTCCGGGGCGCCGACCGGGCCGCCCGCGGGAGGCGCGGTGTCCGGTGCCGCGGCAGCCTGCCCAGTCACGTCCGGCGTCGCCGGCGCCTGGGGTGCCGCGCCCTGAGTCGCGACGTTCGGCTGTGCGGCGTCGTGCTGTGCGGCGCGCTGCTGTGGGGCGGCACCGAGCGCGGACGCCGGGCGGAGCTGTGCCGCGAGGGCAGCGTCCGCGCGCGGGTCGGACACGGTCTGCACGGGGGCGACCGGCTCGCCGGTGTCGGTCGTGCCGAACGGCGCCGACCACGAGGGCTCGCCACCCGCGGTCGGGTCGGCAGCGGGGATGGTGGCGACGGCCCACTCGGTGACCGGCGCGCCGGACGGCTCCGGGGACGCGGCGGGACGGGACTGCGTCGGGCGCGGATCGGCGTCTCGCGGCGCCTCGGCCGCAACGGGAGCCGGGGTCTGACCCTGGGCCTGCGCCGGTCGCGCGGTGGCTGCGTCCGGACGAGCCGAGGTCGGTTCCGGGCTGGTCGACCGAGCGCCCTGCCGGGACGGCGCTGCGTCGGGTCGGGCCTCCGCAGCGTCGTGCGGCGCCGGCGCGGGCGTCGCGTCCGGGCCGCCGGGCGCGGCGTCCTGGCGATCGGCACCGGACCGTGCGACGGGTGCGATCGGTGCCGGGTCACCGCTCGGCGCAACGCTGGACGTCGGCGCGGTGCTGGATTCCGGTGCGGGGCTTGGACGCGCAGGACTCGATGTCGGCGCGGGGGTCGCGGGTGGCTCCGG
>NZ_BACZ01000625.1 GCF_000333375.1 Curtobacterium sp. B18 | reverse complement strand
TCACACCTACGACACAAGGCCGAGACGAACTTCAAGCTCGGCGCCGCACTCGACTCGGTCGAGGTGAACACCGGCCGCATCCTGACGATGGCGCAGAACAAGGACTACGACCAGTCGCTGCAGTCCCCGCCGACGTCGACGTCGATCAACTACAGCGTCGACAAGAAGTACGGCGGCGGCATCGGCTTCCAGGTCGGCTCGACGTACAAGCTCTTCACGCTCCTCGAGTGGTTGAAGGCGGGCCACGGCCTGAACGAGACCGTGAACGGCACCCCGCACAACACCTCCGTGTGGCAGCACTGTGGTGAGCCCACCTACGGCAACTGGGCCCCGAAGAACGACTCGGCGGGCGAGAACGGCAACTACACGGTCGCCCGCGCCACCGCCCTGTCCGTGAACGCGGCGTTCGCGTCGATGGCTGCCAAGCTCGACCTCTGCGACATCAAGCAGACCGCCGAGGACCTCGGCGTGCACTCGGGCGACGACAAGACCGAGCTCAACTCGTACCCGTCGTCGATCCTCGGCACGAACAACATCGCGCCGCTGACGATGGCCGCCGCGTACGCCGGCGTCGCCAACAACGGCACCTTCTGCGAGCCCATCGCGATCGACAACGTCACCAACGCCGAGGGCAAGAGCCTGGGCGGCCAGCCGAAGGCCTGCAAGCAGGTGCTCGAGCCCTCCGTCGCACAGACGGCCGTCTACGCGATGAAGGGCACGATCTCCGGCGGTACCGCGGTCGGCGCCCAGACCTACGACGGCACCCAGCTGTTCGGCAAGACGGGCACCACCGACGACGCCGACCAGATCTGGCTCGTCGGTTCCAGCTCGCGGGTCGCCACGGCCTACTGGCAGGGCAACACCGACGGTGGCAAGAACAACCTCCGGCACTACAGCAACGGTGTCAACGGCACCTACGCCAGTGCCCGCGCGGGCGTCTGGCGCCAGGCGCAGACCCCGATGAACGCCCTGTACCCGGCAGGCCCCTTCACGGACCCGTCGTCGTCCGCCCTGCGCGGCAACGCGAAGGCCGTCCCCGACGTGACCGGCAAGACCGCTGCCGAGGCCAAGGCCGCGATCACGGGCGCCGGGTTCACCTACGTGGACGGTGGCGCGCAGCCCGGCTCCGCGAAGGCCGGCACCGTCTCCTCCACGTCGCCCTCGGCCAACTCGCTGCTCTCGAACGGCTCGAGCGTCACCGTGTACACGTCCGACGGCTCGCAGATCGTGATGCCGGCGATCGCCGGTGCACCGCTCGACACGGCCCGGTCGAAGCTCAACCAGCTGGGGTTCACCAACGTGACGATCTCGAAGGAGTACGTCAAGGGCGGCGGTGACAAGGAGTGCCGTGTCGCGACGGTCGACCCGGGTGTGCACGCCGCGGCCAGCAAGGACTCCGCGGTGACGCTGACCCTGTACGGCGACAAGAACGGCAAGGCGCCCAAGGACTGCAAGTGAGCCGCGGTCGCGCCGCGCTCGGCATCGCCGCAGCGGGCGCGGCCGTCGGTGCCGCCTCGGCGGCATGGGGCACGCTCGTCGAGCGACGGCGGTTCGGCATCCGCTGGGAGACCGTCCCGGTGCTGCCGGCCGGCTCGCGCGACGTCACGGTCCTGCACCTGTCGGACATCCACATGGCGCCCTGGCAGGCCGACAAGCAGCAGTGGCTCCGCGACCTGAGCCTCGTCGAGCCGGACTTCGTCGTGAACACCGGCGACAACCTCGGGCACGCCACGGCCAACGCCGCGGTGGAGTACGCGCTCGAGCCCTTCCGCGGTGTCCCCGGGGCGTTCGCGTACGGCTCGAACGACTTCTACGCACCGACGCCGCGCAACCCGTTCAAGTACTTCACCGGTCCGAGCGCCCACCACCACGGCAGCCGACCGGTCGAACTCGACATCGATCGTCAGACGGCGTTCTTCGAGTCGCTCGGGTGGCTCGACGTGAACGACCACGCGCACGCCGTCGAACTGCGTGGTTCGCGGTTCGAGCTGTTCGGCACCTCCGACGCGCACCGCGACTGGGATCGGCTCGACCTGTTGCCGACGAACGTCGACGAGATGCGCGGGGACGTGCCCTGGTCCGAGGACGAGGACGGCCCCTCCCCCGTGGCCATCGGCATCACCCACGCGCCGTACCGCCGGGTGCTGGACGCGTTCGTCACCCAGGGCGCCGACGTGATCTTCGCGGGCCACACCCACGGCGGACAGGTGCAGGTGCCGGGCATCGGCGCGCTCGTCACCAACTCCGACCTCCCCCGCCGGTACGTCAGCGGACTGCACAAGTGGCAGCACCGCGGGCACTGGTCGTGGCTCGAGGTCTCCGCCGGCATCGGGACGTCGATCTACGCGCCCGTCCGGTTCGCGTGCCGTCCGGAAGCCGTGGTCGTCACCCTCACCGCCCGCACCGACTGAGGACGACGCGCCCGGGAGTTCGCCGGATGGTCACGACCACCCCCGAACATCGGATAGACTTCTCGGGTTGCTCCGGTACGGAGTGACCACACCACGGGGTGTGGCGCAGCTTGGTAGCGCGCCTCGTTCGGGACGAGGAGGTCGCAGGTTCAAATCCTGTCACCCCGACACTGTGTTGAGACAGTACGAAGAAGGCCCTGGTTCTCCGGAACCAGGGCCTTCTGCTCTGCTGCCGCAGTCCCGCCCAGGCATGCCCGTCGACGTCGTGTCCGGTCCTCGTTCGGGTAGCGTGGTCGTGCCATGCAGTACTCGACGGACCAGCTCGCCGCCGTGGTCGACCAGCTCGGGGCACAGTTCCCGGAGCTGGCCGAGGACCCGGTGATGGCCGAGAGCCTCG
>NZ_BACZ01000626.1 GCF_000333375.1 Curtobacterium sp. B18 | reverse complement strand
CGGGTCGAGCACGTCGACAACGCGCAGCAGCAGGGTCGTCAGGCGGGCCGCAACCTCGCCGACGCCGACGAGACCTACGACCACACGCCGATGTTCTACTCGGACGTCTTCGACATGGGGTACGAGGCGGTCGGACAGGTCTCCACGAAGCTCCGCACCGTCGAGGACTGGCAGGACCCGACCGTCACGGGCGTCGTCTACTACCTCGACGACGACGACACCGTGCGCGGCGTCCTGCTGTGGAACGTGTGGGACAAGACGGACGAGGCCCGCAAGGTCCTCGCCGAGGCACACAGCCTCACCCCGGACATGCTCGTGGGGCGGATCACGCCCTAGCGACCGGTCCGGTCACGCGGCACGGCGCCGGTCGTCTCGACCGGCGCCGTGCCGCGTTCGTCGTGGGGCCCGGTCGCGGTCCAGTCCGTCGCGCGGGTCTCCGTCCCGCGGTCCAGTCCGTCGCGCGGGTC
>NZ_BACZ01000627.1 GCF_000333375.1 Curtobacterium sp. B18 | reverse complement strand
CTGCGTAGCTTCCGCACTGCTCCCACTTCTCCTCGACCGGAAGGCCCGCATGCGGATCCTCGTGTGGCACGTGCACGGCGGCTGGATGGACGCCTTCGTCCGCGGCACGCACGAGTACCTCATCCCGACGAACGCCGAGCGCGACGCGTGGGGCCTCGGCCGTGGTGGCCGGGACTGGCCCGACTCGGCGGTCGAGATCGACCCGGCCGACGTCGCCGCCGCCGAGGTCGACGTCGTCGTCGTGCAGCGGGTGGAGGAACGCGAACTCGCTCGACGACTGCTCGGTGGTCGGGAGGTGCCCGTGGTCGTCGTCGAGCACAACGCACCGCGGATCGACGTGCCGAACAGCCTGCACCCGTTCCGGGACCGCGACGACCTCACGATCGCGCACGTCACGCACTGGAACGCGCTCATGTGGGACTGCGGCACCACCCGGACGACCGTCATCGAGCACGGCGTCGTCGACCCCGGGCCGCTGTACACCGGTTCGCTCGACCGCTTCGGCGTCGTCATCAACGAGCCGGTCCGGCGGAACCGCGTGGTCGGGACGGACCTGCTCCCCCGCTTCGCCGCGGTGGCGCCGGTCGACGTGTGGGGCATGGCCACCGAACGACTGCCGGAACTCGGGTTCGGCGACGGTGTGGTCGCGCTCGGCGACGTCCCGTCCGACCCGATGCACGCCGCGCTCGCGGAGCGCCGCGCCTACGTGCACCCCAACCGGTGGACGTCCCTCGGACTGTCCCTCATCGAGGCGATGCACATGGCGATGCCCGTCCTGGTGCTCGCCACGACCGACGCGAGTCGCACGGTCCCCGCCGAGGCGGGCGCGATCGCGACCGACGTCGAGGAGTTGGTCCGCGCCTCCAGGACCCTGCTCGAGGACCCCGACGAAGCACGTCGCCGCGGGGCCGTGGCACGGGAGGCCGTGCTGGCGCGGCACGCGCTCGGACGGTACCTGGCCGACTGGGACGACCTGCTCGACGACGTGGTCACGCGCGGGGGGCGCACGAACCGAGCGGCGGGAGCCGCTCTCGAAGGGAGCCTGGGATGAAGATCGCCATGGTGTCCGAGCACGCGAGTCCGCTCGCGGTCCTCGGCGGGGTCGACGCTGGTGGCCAGAACGTCCACGTCGCGGAGCTGTCCGGTGCACTCGCGGACCGGGGCCACCGGGTCACCGTCTACACCCGGCGCGACGACGCTGGGCAGCCGGTCCGGGTGCTCCTCCGACCGGGCGTCGAGGTCGCGCACGTCGATGCCGGTCCGGCACGGCACGTCCCCAAGGACGAGCTGTTCCCGTACATGGGACGTC
>NZ_BACZ01000628.1 GCF_000333375.1 Curtobacterium sp. B18 | reverse complement strand
CGGTCGCCCTCGTGCTCGAGCACGTGCGGACGGTCCGCTCGTGAGGGCCGGCCCCCGGGTCCTCGTCGTCCGGCTCGACTCGTTCGGGGACGTGCTCGTCGCGGGCCCCGCTGTCCGGGCCGTCGCGGCCGAGGCGTCCCACGTGACGATGCTGTGCGGGCCGCAGGGCGCCCCCGCGGCGGACCTGCTGCCCGGTGTCGACCGGGTCCGGGTCTGGGCGGCCCCGTGGGTGACCGAGACCGCCAGACCGGTGGACGACGCCGTGCTCGCCGAGTTCCGGGCGCTCGTCGCCGATGAGGGCCCGGACGAGGCGGTGGTGCTCACGTCGTTCCACCAGTCACCGCTCCCCGTGGCGCTCCTGCTCCGCCTCGCCGGCGTCGGCCGGGTCTCCGGCGCCAGCGTCGACCACCCCGGCTCCCTGCTCGACGTGCGGCTCCGCCCCGGCGAGGACCTCCCCGAGGACGTCCCGGAGGCCGAACGGGCGCTGCGCATCGTCGCAGCGGCCGGGTTCCGTCCGCCCGAGGGGGACGCCGGGAGGCTCGGCGTGCGTCTCGACGTCGACCCGCCTGCCGAGGTGGCCGCGCTGGACCACTACGTCGTCGTCCACCCCGGCGCCAGCGTCCCGGCGCGCGCGTGGCCGGAGGAGCGGCACCGCGACCTGGTCGCCGCGTACGCGGCCCGCGGGATGCCCGTCGTCGTCACGGGGTCGCCGGGCGAACGTGCGCTGACGGCCCGGGTCGCCGGGGACACCGCGATCGACCTCGGTGGTCGTACGACGCCGGCCGAGCTCGCGGCGGTGCTCGCCGGCGCCGGAGTCGTCGTCGTGGGCAACACCGGGGCGGCGCACCTCGCCGCAGCGGTGGGCGCGCCGATCGTGAGCCTGTTCTCGCCGGTCGTCCCCGCCGTCAA
>NZ_BACZ01000629.1 GCF_000333375.1 Curtobacterium sp. B18 | reverse complement strand
CCCGTGGACGGTCTCCAGCACGTCGACGAGTCGGTGACCAGGCGGTTCTTCCACCCGGCCGGCCCACTNGCGGTCCGCACACCGCGGGAACCGATCGCCACGCTGCCCCTCCGGGACGTGACGCTGCACAACCTGCACGGTCTCGACGTCGACGTCCCGCTCGGGGTCCTCACCGCGGTCACGGGGGTGAGCGGTTCCGGGAAGTCCTCGCTGGTCGGCGGTGTGCTCGCCACGCACGGCGCGGACCACCCGCTCGTGACCCGGGTCGTCCAGGTCGACCAGAAGCCGATCGGCCGCACGCCCCGCTCGAACCTCGCCACCTACACGGGCCTGTTCGACGCCGTCCGCCAGGCCTTCGCCGCCACCGATGCCGCGCGCGAGCGCGGCTGGGGCGCCGGACGGTTCTCGTTCAACGTCGCCGGTGGTCGCTGCGAGGTGTGCCAGGGCGAGGGCTCCGTCTCGGTCGAGCTGCTCTTCCTGCCCGGCAGCTGGGCGCCGTGCCCGGAGTGCCACGGCGCCCGGTACAACGCCGAGACGCTCGAGGTCCGCTGGGACGGCGCGAGCATCGCCGACGTCCTCGGGATGACCGTCGACGACGCGGCCGACTTCCTCGCGGCGATCCCCGCGGCGTCGCGCGGACTCGAAACCCTCCGGCAGGTCGGTCTCGGCTACCTCCGCATCGGGCAGCCCGCGCCGGAGCTCTCCGGCGGCGAGGCGCAGCGCATCAAGCTCGCCACCGAGCTGCAGCGTGCCCGGTCCGGCCACACGCTCTACCTGCTCGACGAACCCACGACCGGGCTGCACCCGGCCGACGTCGAACTGCTGTCCGAGCAGCTGTCCCGGCTCACCGACGCCGGCAACACCGTGGTCGTCGTCGAGCACAGCATGGACGTCGTCGCGGCGGCCGACCACGTCATCGACATGGGT
>NZ_BACZ01000630.1 GCF_000333375.1 Curtobacterium sp. B18 | reverse complement strand
AACCTTGTGGACGGCGGGATGACAAGAAATCCGGGCCCGGTCGGGCTGTGCCACAATGGGGCGGCCGGACAGTCCAACCGATCGACAGGGGTTCCAGCTGTGAAGTTCGAGGTCAACCGGGACGTCTTCTCCGAAGCCGTCTCCTTCGCGGTGAAGCTCCTCCCACAGCGCACGACCCTCCCGATCCTCTCGGGCGTCCTGATCCACGCGGACGGCGATCGACTCACGCTCTCGTCGTTCGACTACGAGGTCTCGGCGCAGACGTCCATCGCGGCGCAGATCGACGAACCCGGCACCGTGCTCGTCTCCGGCCGGCTCCTGAACGACATCGCGAGCCGTCTGCCGAACGCCCCGGTCACCTTCACCACCGAGGACTCCAAGATCTCGGTGACCTGCGGCTCGGCGCACTTCACGCTGCTGTCCATGCCGGTCGAGGAGTACCCGACGCTCCCGGAGATCGGTGAGCAGACCGGCGTGATCCCCGGCGACGCGTTCTCCGAGGCGGTCTCGCAGGTCGCGGTCGCCGCCAGTCGCGACGACGTCACCCCGGTCATCACCGGCGTGCAGCTCGAGGTCGGGGACAACGACCTGTCCCTCATCGCGACGGACCGCTACCGCGTGGCCGTCCGCACCATCGCCTGGGACTCGGGTCGCGTCGGGTCGGACCCGCTGCACGCACTCGTCCCCGCCCGCACCCTGCAGGAGGTGGGCCGCACCTTCGGCTCGGCCTCCACGGTGTCGGTGTCGATCAGCGGCTCGTCCGACCGCGAGCTCATCGCGTTCCACGCGGACGACAAGACCGTCACGTCGCTGCTCATCAAGGGCAACTACCCGCCGGTCCGCCGGCTCTTCCCCGAGACCGTCCAGGACCACGCGGTGATCAACACCGCGGAACTGGTCGAGGCGGTCCGACGGGTCTCCCTCGTCCTGGAGCGCGAAGCAGCCCTCCGGTTCTCCTTCACGGTCGACGGGCTCACGCTCGAAGCGATCGGTTCCGAACAAGCGCAGGCGTCAGAGTCGATCAGTGCGTTGCTGACCGGTGAGGAAACGGTGGTCTCGCTGAAGCCCGCCTTCCTCCTGGACGGGTTGAACGCGGTGCACTCCGAGTTCGTCCGGATCTCCTTCACCAAGACGGAGAACCCCAACAAGCCGGGACCGGTGCTCATCACCGGCCAGACCTCGCAGGAGGCCCCGGCGGCGGACGGATACCGGTACCTGCTGCAGCCCAATCTCCTGCTGCGGTAAGCGCAACAGCCGAACACTGCGCTGACGCGCTCCCAGCAGCATCAGCGCGACGACGAACAGAAGAGGAAATCATGCACATCGGTCTTGTCGGCCTCGGTCGCATGGGCAACAACATGCGTGCCCGTCTCCGCAACGCAGGCATCGAGGTCACCGGCTACGACGCGAACCCCGCCGTGTCCGACGTCGCCGACCTCGGCGCACTCGCCGCCGCACTGCCCGAGGGCAAGAAGCTCGTGTGGGTCATGGTCCCGCACGGCAAGATCACCGACGACGTGATCACCGACCTGTCGAACGTCCTGAGCGCGGGTGACCTCGTGATCGACGGTGGCAACTCGAAGTGGCTCGACGACGAGGTGCACGCCAAGCAGCTCGACGCCAAGGGCATCCGCTACATGGACGCCGGCGTCTCGGGCGGCGTCTGGGGCAAGGAGAACGGCTACGGCCTCATGGTGGGCGGCGCCCCCGAGGACGTCGAGTTCGCCATGCCCGTCTTCGACGCGCTCCGTCCCGAGGGCCCGCGCGAAGAGGGCTTCTCGCACGCCGGCGGCGTCGGCGCGGGCCACTACGCGAAGATGGTCCACAACGGCATCGAGTACGCGATCATGCAGGCGTACGGCGAGGGCTACGAGCTCCTCGAGGCGAAGGACATCGTCCACGACGTCCCGGCGGTCTTCGCCGGCTGGCAGCGTGGCACGGTCGTCCGTTCCTGGCTCCTCGACCTCCTCGTCCTCGCGATCAACGAGGACCCGAAGCTCGACGAGCTCGAGGGCTACGTCGACGACTCGGGCGAGGGGCGCTGGACCCTCGAAGAGGCGATCGAGCTCGCGGTCCCGATGCCCGCGCTCTCGGCAGCCATGTTCGCCCGCTTCGTCTCGCGTCAGGGCAGCGATTCCCCGACGATGAAGGCCGTCGCGGCGCTCCGCAACCAGTTCGGCGGCCACGCCGTCAAGAAGGCGTAGCTCAGGTAACCACCTGAGCTCGTCTCGGCCCGCGTGCACGTCGACCACCTGCAACTCACGGACTTCCGGAACTACCGGGAGGCCGAGGTCGACCTCGCACGCGGGCCGAACCTGTTCGTCGGCCGGAACGGACAGGGCAAGACGAACCTCGTCGAGGCGATCGGCTACCTCTCCACCCTCGGGTCGCACCGCGTCCCGACCGATGCCGCGCTCGTGCGCCAGGGCTGTGACGCCGCGGTCGTCCGCGCCCGGCTCGCGCACGAGGACCGCAGCATCCTCGCCGAGGTCCAGATCAACCGCACCGGATCGAACCGCGCGCAGGTCAACCGGTCGGCGATCAAGCCGCGGGAACTCCCGCGGTACTGCACGAGCGTGCTGTTCGCGCCCGAGGACCTCGCGCTCGTCCGCGGTGAACCGGCCGGCCGGCGCCGGATGCTCGACGAGCTGCTCGGTCAGATCGCCCCGCGCATGCAGGGTGTCCTCGCCGACTACGACCGGACGCTCCGGCAGCGCAACACCCTGTTGAAGTCCGCGCGCGCGACCGGCGCCAAGTCCGGGTCGCTCGCGACGCTCGACGTCTGGGACGAGCGGCTCGTGGCGTTCGGTGCCGAGATCATCGCCGCACGTGACCACCTCACCCGTCGCCTCGCCCCCTTCGTCGCCGAGGCGTACGCGACCGTCGCCGGTGAACGGCACGAGGCGTCGATCACCGGTGTCCTCAGCGTCCGGGGCGGCGACCCGGAGGACGTGGCCGCGACGGACCCGGTCCTCGGGACACCCGACGAGCCGGTCACCGTGGCCGCCGCCGGCGAGGCCTTCCGCGCGGCGCTCGACCGTCGACGACGGGACGAGCTCGACCGCGGTCTGACGCTCGTCGGCCCGCACCGGGACGACGTGCTCTTCCAGCTCAACGGGTTACCTGCCCGTGGGTACGCCAGTCATGGCGAATCCTGGTCGTTCGCGCTCGCGGTCCAGCTCGCGAGTGCCTCGATCCTGCGCGCCGAGTCGAGCCTCGGCGACCCGATCATCATCCTCGACGACGTGTTCGCCGAGCTCGACGAGTCGCGCCGCGAACGGCTGGCCGCCGCGGTCGCCGACTACGAGCAGGTACTCATCACGGCGGCGGTCTTCGGCGACGTCCCCGCGCAGCTCGCGGCGCACACCGTCCGGATCGAGGCCGGCACGATCGTGCGCGACGAGGCGGAGCCGAGCCGCGCCTCCAGTCCGACCGTCGAGACGGACGACCACGCGACGGAGGCCGGCGTCTGATGCCGGAGCCGTCGCGACCCACCGAACCCTCGCGGGTGTACCGACACCTGCGCGCGGTCTTCGGCGACCCCTCGAAGCGTGGCGTCGACGCGCGTCGGCGCCGGATGAAGGGACTCGACCCCGATTCCGTGCCGTACGGCCGCGGCCGAGAGCCCGCCGGGCTCGGTGACGTGGTCGGCTCGCTCGCCGCCGAGCTCGGCTGGACCGAGCCCCTCGCCCGCTCGGAGCTCTTCGTGGACTGGCCCGCGGTCGTCGGCGAGGAGCTCGCGAAGCACTCCCGGCCGATGACCATCGACGACGGCGCCCTCGTGATCCGGTGCGACTCGACGGCCTGGGCGACGCAGCTCCGGTTGATGCGGAGCACCATCACGACGACCATCGCCGAACGGCACCCGGAAGCCGGCGTCCAGTCGATCCGGGTTTCGGGCCCCGACGCCCCCACCTGGAAACGCGGTCCCAGGACGGTCCAGGGGCGCGGTCCTCGCGACACTTACGGGTGAGCCGACGAAATCGTCCGGGAGGACGAAAAAAGGCCGTCCACGGCCCGATTCCGCCCTCGGAGGAGGGGGTCCTGCGGTAGACTGGGGGGTGCAGTGCGCGGGTGTTCCGCGCGCAGGCAGGAGCACCTTCGAATGACATCCGGATCTGACGACGACCGAGAGAACTCGTCCGGCGAGGCGACCCCGCAGAGCGAACCCCAGTACGGCGCAGACCAGATCCAGGTGCTCGAGGGACTCGAAGCCGTCCGGAAGCGTCCGGGCATGTACATCGGGTCCACCGGTCCCCGCGGTCTGCACCACCTCGTGCAGGAGATCGTCGACAACTCCGTCGACGAGGCGCTCGCGGGCTACTGCGACACGATCAACGTCACGATCCGCGAAGACGGTGGCGTCCGCGTGGTCGACAACGGCCGTGGCATCCCCGTCGGGATCCACGCTGCCGAGGGCGTCTCGACCGTCCAGGTCGTGCTCACCGTCCTGCACGCCGGTGGCAAGTTCGGCGGCGGCGCGTACGCGGTGTCCGGCGGTCTGCACGGCGTCGGGTCGTCGGTCGTCAACGCGCTGAGCTCCGAGCTCGACGTCGAGGTCCGCCAGCAGGGCCACGTGTGGCGCCAGAGCTACACCGACGGCGTCCCGGTCGCGCCCCTGTCGAAGGACGAGGAAGACGACGGGCACGGCACCACGATCACGTTCTGGCCGAACGCCGAGATCTTCGAGACGGTCGTCTTCGACTACGAGACCCTGCGCACGCGGTTCCAGCAGATGGCCTTCCTCAACAAGGGCCTGCGCATCACCCTGACGGACGAGCGCACCCCGGCCGACGGTGAAGAGTCCCGCCACGACTCCTTCCTGTACGAGCGCGGGCTCGCCGACTACGTCGAGTACCTCAACGCGCAGAAGAAGGCCGACCTCGTGCACCCGGACGTCATCGGCTTCGAGGCCGAGGACCCGGAGCGCAAGATCGCGCTCGAGGTCGCGATGCAGTGGAACACCTCCTACCAGGAGAGCGTCCACACCTTCGCGAACACGATCAACACGCACGAGGGCGGCACCCACGAAGAGGGCTTCCGCGCGGCGCTGACGTACCTGGTCAACAAGTACGCGCGCGAGGCGAAGATCATCAAGGAGAAGGACGACAACCTCACGGGTGACGACATCCGCGAAGGGCTGACGGCCGTCATCTCCGTGAAGCTCGGCGAGCCGCAGTTCGAGGGGCAGACGAAGACCAAGCTCGGCAACACCGAGGCCAAGGGCTTCGTCCAGCGCGTCGTCGGCACCGAGCTCACGCACTGGTTCGAGAGCAACCCGACGCAGGCCCGCGACGTCGTGCGCAAGGCGATCCAGGCCTCGCAGGGCCGTCTTGCCGCACGCAA
>NZ_BACZ01000631.1:0-124 GCF_000333375.1 Curtobacterium sp. B18 | reverse complement strand
CANCGCGCCTCCCGTCATGACCGTGGTCGCCTCGTCAGTCACCCTTGACGTTGACGACCTGCCGCAGCGTGTGCCGGATCGACACGAGCTCCGACGCGTCCGCCATCACCTGGTCGATCGGCTG
>NZ_BACZ01000632.1 GCF_000333375.1 Curtobacterium sp. B18 | reverse complement strand
CACGTCGCGCCCACCGCATCCCGAGAGATCGCTAGACGTCCTAGCAACGAGACCGGCTACCCTGTCTCCCATGTCCACGCAGGAGATCACGGAAGCGTCCGGGTACTGGTTCCCCGATGACGACGCGACCCAGCGGGGCGTGACCGTCCTGAACGCCCTCCGTCGGTACCGTGCCGCCGAGACCGCGATGCGCCGCCGCACCCGCGACTCGATGGGCATGGGCGAGACCGACCTGCTCGCGGTGCGCTTCCTGCTGCAGGCCCAGCGCGCCGGTCGGACGGTCAAGCCGAAGGACCTCTCCGCCTACCTCAAGATCTCGTCGGCGTCGACGACGATCCTCATCGACCGGCTCGTGAAGTCGAACCACGTCCGGCGCGACCCGCACCCGACCGACCGGCGTGCGCTCGTGATCACGCCGACCACCGAGACCGACGAAGAGGTCCGCGCGACCCTCGGCGTCATGCACCGCCGGATGATGGGCATCGCCGAGGGCCTCTCGCCGGACGACGCCCGGGTCGTCGCGGTGTTCCTCGAGCAGATGCGCGCCGCGGTCGACCAGGTGGACCCCGCCGTCGCGCACTGAGCCCACCGAGCGAGCCGAACGGACGGGGGACGCGTCCTCTGAGCGGACGCCATGCCGCGCCGCGTAGACCGGGTTGGTACCGGTCACCAACGCGGAAGGAACCGATCATGCACGCATCGGACAAGCTCGCCAAGAACCTCCAGGCGGTCCTCGTGGACCTCATCGACCTGCACGTGCAGGGCAAGCAGGCCCACTGGAACATCCTCGGGACGAACTTCCGGGACCTCCACCTCCAGCTCGACGAGATCGTCGACGCCGCTCGCGAGTTCGCGGACGACACCGCGGAGCGCATGCGTGCGCTCTACGCCGTGCCGGACGGCCGCTCGTCGACCGTCGCCGCGACGAGCCACCTCGACCAGTTCCCCGAGGGCGAGATCACGACCCACGACGCCATCGACCAGGTGACGCTGCGCCTCTACCAGGCGACCGGCACCATGCGCGACGTCCACGACGAGGTCGACGAGGAAGACCCGACGACGGCCGACCTGCTGCACGGCTTCATCGAGCGCCTCGAGCAGCTCGCCTGGATGGTCTCGGCCGAGAACCGCGCACCGAGCACCCCGCTCGCGTCCGCCACCACGCCGGCCGTCGCGGACGCCTCGGCACACTCGTAAGGGCGACCAGGTGCGCCGTCACCACCGAGTCGGGACCGACTCGGTCGCAACGATCCAGGAGACGTCATGACCGACTTCCGCTACCTCGTCGTCGGCGGCGGGATGGTCGCCGATGCCGCAGCGCGCGGCATCCGCGAACTCGACACCGAGGGCTCGATCGGCATCCTCAGCGAGGAGCCGGACCGGCCGTACGCCCGTCCGGCGCTCTCGAAGAAGCTCTGGACCGACCCGGACTTCAGCTGGGACGAGAAGGTCGACCTGCACACCGAGGAGACCGGGGCGACCTTCCTGCTCGGCACCGCGGTGACGGCGATCGACCGCCAGGCGAAGACCGTCACGACCGCCGACGGGCAGACCCACGGCTACGAGCGTCTGCTCCTCGCCACCGGCGGCCGACCACGCGGACTGCCCGGTCTCGAGCCGTCCGAGCGCGTGCTCGACTACCGCAGCGCCACCGACTACCGGCGGCTGCGTGAGCTCGCCGACGCCGGTGCCCACGTCGCGGTCGTCGGCGGCGGGTACATCGGCACCGAGATCGCTTCGGGCGTCGTCCAGAACGGTGCCCGCGTGACGCTGGTCGACCCCGACGAGATCGTCGGTGGTCGGATGTTCCCGGAGGACCTCGCGAAGGCCTTCCAGCAGCGCTTCGTCGACCACGGTGTCCAGCTGCGGCTCGGTCGTCGGGTCGAGCGGGGCACCGAGCACGAGGGCGGCGTCACGCTGACCCTCGACGACGGCTCCACGGTCGAGGCGGACGCCGTCGTGGTCGGCCTCGGGATCGAGCCGGCGACGCAGCTCGCGGCCGACGCCGGGTTGACCG
>NZ_BACZ01000633.1 GCF_000333375.1 Curtobacterium sp. B18 | reverse complement strand
CCTCCCGTCATGGGTCGCGTCAGCGACGTGGTGGCGTCAGCGCGTCACCAGGCGTAGTCCTCCGGCGAGGTCTTGTGCCCCGGGAAGATCTCGTCGAGCCGGTCGAGGGCGCGCTGGTCGAGGCGGATGTCGACGGCGCGGACCGCGGACTCCCACTGCTCCATGGTGCGGGGACCGGTGATCGGCGCGGTGACACCGGGCTGGTGCAGCAGCCACGCGAGGGCGAGTTCACCCGGGGTGTGCCCGAGCTCCTTGGCGAAGGACTCGTATGCGGTGAGCTGGTCGCGGTGGCCCTCGACGTACTCGGCGCTGCGGCCGGAGAGTCGGCGGGAGCCGTTCTCGGTCTTCTCGATCACGCCGCCGAGCAGACCGCCCTGCAGCGGCGACCACGGGATGACGCCGAGGCCGTACTCGCGCGCCGCCGGCAGGACCTCGCGCTCGATGTCGCGCACCACGAGGTTGTAGATCGACTGCTCGCTGACGAGGCCGAGGGTGTTGCGGCGCTGGGCGGCCTCCTGCGCCTGGGCGATGTGCCACCCGGCGAAGTTGGACGAGCCGACGTAGAGCACCTTGCCCTGCTGCACGGCGACGTCGATCGCCTGCCAGATCTCGTCCCACGGCGTCGCGCGGTCGACGTGGTGGAACTGGTACAGGTCGATGTGGTCCGTCTGGAGGCGCTGCAGGCTCGCGTCGAGGGCCTGGCGGATGTTGTACGCGCTGAGCTTCCCGCCGTTCGGCCAGTCGATCATGTCGCCGTAGACCTTCGTCGCGAGGACGGTCTTCTCGCGACGGCCGCCGCCCTTGGCGAACCAGCGGCCGATGATCTCCTCGGTGGCGCCCTTGCCCACCGAGCCGCCGTAGCCGTTCGCGGTGTCGAAGAAGTTGACGCCGAGCTCGTGGGCCCGGTCCATGATGGCGTGCGAGTCGTCCTCGCTGGTCTCCGGGCCGAAGTTCATGGTCCCGAGCACCGCTCGTGAGACCGACAACCCTGTGCGGCCGAGGTGTGTGTAGTCCATGTCCCCGGTCTACGCGATCGACGGCGGGTGTGGCAGGCCCTGGGAGTACCGGCCTCCCGGCGGTCCCGTGCATGCCGCGGCGGGCATGCGGCCGTCGGTCGGGGGAGTAGCGTGCCGATCGTGAACACCCCAGCACTCCGTGGCAGCCGGATCCTCGGGTTCGGCCACCACCAGCCATCGCGCATCCTGACCAACGACGAGCTCTCGACGATGGTCGACACGAACGACGAGTGGATCCGCACCCGGACCGGGATCGAGACCCGGCACATCGCGGGCCCCTCGGACACCGTGACGTCCATGGCGATCGAGGCGGCGCGGAACGCCCTCGCGGACGCCGGTGTCGACCCCGCACGGGTCGGACTCGTCATCGTCGCCTCGACCACCCACCGCGACCGGGCGCCGTACACGGCCGGACGCGTCGCCGCGGCACTCGGTCTCTCGCCGGCCGTGGCGCCCATCGACATCAACACCGCGTGCAGCGGCTTCGAGTACGGCGTCGCGCTGGCCGACCAGGCGATCCGGGTCGGGTCGACCGACATCGCGGTCGTCGTCGGCTCCGAGGTGCTGTCCGGCATCGTCGACTGGACCGACCGCTCGACGTGCGTGCTCGTCGGCGACGGGGCCGGGGCGGCCGTGCTCGGCGTGTCCGACGAGGCGCAGATCGGTCCGGTCTCGTGGGGGAGCGTGCCGCACCTGCAGGAGGCGGTCCTGGTCTCCGGCGACCCCGAGCGCTTCACCCAGGAGGGTCGCTCGATCTACCGCTGGGCGATCACCGAGGCCGCCGACCACGCCCGGGCCGCGGTGGCCGCCGCGGGCCTGACGATGGACGACATCGGCGTGTTCGCGTTCCACCAGGCGAACCTGCGGATCATCGAGCCGCTCGTGCACGCCCTCGGCGGGGAGTCGAAGTTCGTCGTCCGGGACGTCGTCGAGTCCGGCAACACCTCGGCGGCGAGCGTGCCGCTTGGGCTGTCGAAGGCGTGGGCGCGGGGGGACCTCCCCGAGGGGGTGCCGGCGCTGCTGTTCGGGTTCGGCGGCGGGTTCGCGCACGCCGGGCAGGTCGTGACGACGCCGGTGCGCGGGCGCTGAGGCGGGGATGCGGCCGACGCGGGCGGACCGGTCGCTGCGGGACCGGTGACGGACGGGAGGCGCGGNGCCAGCGAGCANCGCGCCTCCCGTCATCGGTCCCTGCGGTTGGTCGCCGGTGCGGTCCGGCGGTCAGTCGCCGGTGCGGTCCGGCGGTCAGTCGCCGGTGCGGTCCGGCGGTCAGTCGCCGGTGCGGTCCGGCGTGTCGGCCCAGAGGTCCTCGCGGCCCTTCCGGCGGCCGATCGCCCGCCGCTCCTTCGGGGCCTTCGCCTGCTTGGGTTCCTTCGCCTGCTTGGGTTCCTTCGTCGGCTTCGGCTCGAGGACGATGGGGAAGTGCGCGGGGGGTACACCGAACCCGGTCCGCGAGGCCTGGATCACCTTGCGTCCGAGCGCGTGGTTGCCGAGGCCGCCGACCGCCGCACCGATGCCGAACGGGAGCGCCCGCCCGACGATCGTGGTGCCCTGCCGTGCAGCGAACCGCTTGATGAACTGGTCGCGGACCTGCCCACCGATGCCGTTCACGACCTGCTTCGGGAGTGACGACGTCACCATCTCGCCCCAGAACGCCGTCCGCACCTGTCCACCGGCGATCTGTCCGGCGAGCTGGTTGATGAGCTGCGTCCCGGGTGCGCCGAGGATCATCGCCATCACGAGCATGCGTGCGCGTTCGGGGTCGTCGAGGGCGATCCCGTGCACCTCGGTCACGGACTGCGCGAAGAGCGCCGTGGTCTCGAGGAAGCCGACCGTCTCGACGCCGCTCAGCCCGAGTGCCGCCGCCATGCCGACGCCGGGGATCACCGCGCTCGCGCCGACGGCGGCGCCGCCCGTGGTCACCGCCGCGAGGTACTCCCGTTCGAGGATCTGGATGATCTCGGCAGGCGACGACCGGGGGTGCCGACGGCGCAGGGCACGAACGTGCGCCACCACGACGGGGCGCTGCACGCTGAGCACCCGGTCGAGCATCTTCACCCAGCCCGTGGGGGACTGCTGCTCGGGGGTGCGCGCGTTCGGGTCGTTGGGGGTGGAGGCCACAGGCGATGCCGGCAAGGGCACGATCGCCTGGTCCTTCTGCTCTCGGGCCATGGAGACGACGGTACGCCGGACGCATGGGAGGCTCGTCGGATGACCCCCGCACGACCACTGGACGACGCGCGCCTGGCTGCCGGCTTCCTGACGCCCGACGACGTCGCGGCCCTCGCGCCCGACGTGCTCGTCCTCGACCCCTCGTCGGTGCTCATCGGTCGGTCCGTCCGCATCGAACCGGGCGTGGTCCTGTACCCCGGCACGGTCCTCGAGGGTCGTGGCACCGGGACCGTGGTCGTGCGGTCCGGCGCCCGCCTCGGACCGGGCCCGGTGACCGTGGTCGCCCACGGCGCGGACGTCGAGATCGGTCCCGCGGAGCTCGGCCCCGGCTCGGTCACCGTCGTGGCGACCGACGCCGCCGACGTGGTCATCGGGCCGGGAGCCCGGTTGTCCGGCGGCTGTCTCGTCGAGGGACCGGCGACGATCGGGGCGGGCGCGCAGGTGATCGGCCCGGTCTCGATCCGTGACGTCGTGTTGGCGGCGGCGCCGACCGGGGCCCCCCCGACCGGGACCGACGCGGCCCCTTGTCCAAGGTTCCGGCAGGATCTCGGTGTCCGTCTGGGTGCGGGCGACGTGGTCGTCGGGCGGACCGAGGTCTCCGGGGTCGAACGCCAGCGGGGCCACCATCCCGACGCGCCCCGGCGCTGACCCGTGCGGCCTGGACGCACGCGACTCATCAGCACGGGATCCCCGCCCGCCGTAGCTTGGTCCGCACCCGCTCGGGATCCATCAGGTCCGCCCAGGTCAGCCGGACGACGGCGCGGACATCGGGGAACGACCGCACGAAGTCCTCGCGCTGCTTCTCCTGCCAGTGGGCGTCGGCCGTGGTCCGCCCACCGAGCATCGTCGGGTCCTCGTACTTCCCCCGGCCGTCCACCTCGACGACCACGCCGTGCCCGGGGAACCAGAAGTCGACGACCGCGGTGCGTTCCCCCGGGCGTCGGAAGGCGTGCTGCTGCACGGGGTCGGGCACGCCGAGCTGTCGGAAGCGGACCCGGCAGACGGACTCGGCGGGCGACCCGGACAGCGCGGATCCCATCCCGATCGCCACCGCTGCCTTGTCCTGGCCCCGCTCACCGCGCCCGGCGGCTTCATCGCGCAGCATCTCCGGGAGCACGACCCGGTCGTGCAGCGCGGCATCGATCATCGGAAGGCTCTCGACGAGCGGGCGTGCGACCGCGACGTCGACGAGCGTCCGGACCATCGAGGTCGTGCCCGATCCTTCGAAGTCCACGGACGACGTCGGCGGGAGATCCCGCCACCGTGCGTCGGTCTGCGCTCGTCGTGGGGCGCCGTGGACGCGCGTGAGCGCAGTGGCCTCGCTCCGACATCGTCGTGGATCGGTGACCTCGATCTTGTCCGGGGGCGCGCCGACGAACGGAAGCCCGTGGACGGCTGCAGCGGATCGGTGTGAGATCTCGACCGGCGGGCGGATGGTCCCTGCACTCGCACGGACGAGCAGGAGGTGTCGTTCTTCAGGACGCAGACCTGCGACGTCGCCGGGTCGGACGAGCACGCCCGGGCGGACAGCGGTCAGTTCGCCGCGGTGGACCTGCCGTTGGAGCGCGCGACGTTCCGCGCTCGGGTGCCCGGCGGTGCGGATGAGGGGGATGGCGAGGACTCGTTCGTGCATGCGCCAACGATGCGGTCCTGAACGCGACCATGCTGTGCCGCGCGCCGATCTGTGGACGGTGGCCGCGCCTCCTGGCCTGTGGAGGAAAGAACGCGTGTGCAAGGAGCGACATCGTTGACGTCGGACGACACCGGTGTTGTCGCACGTGGGCGTCTGCAACTGTTGCGTGCGCGGGAGAGCGACGAGGTCGATGTCGTACGACGTCGACCGTGTCGTTTCGCGTCGGGCGGCCGACGGCGGCCCGGCGCGCAGCGCGTCAGCGCCGGGCGAGCTCGGCGCGGAGCGGCAGGTCCTGGTCCTCGAGGATGAGCTGCGCCCCGACCGACGTCCGGGCGTTCACGACGATCGGCGCGAGCAGGTTCACCGTGGTGCCGCCGTCCTCGTCGCCACCGCCGGGGTTCGCGACGACGAGGAGCATCGCGTCCTCGGGCGCGGTCAGCCCGAGCCCGGTCGCCTGCTCGTCCGTGAGCTCCGGCGCGTACGACGGCAGGTGCACCGCGGCGTCGAGCACGAACAGCCGGGCGTCGTCGCCGACGAGCGTGAACAGCCCCTCGGCACCGTCCACCGGCGTCAGCGTGAAGACGGGAGCGGGTGCGAGGCCGAACGGCGGGACGGCGAAGGTCAGGTCGATGCTCATCGGAGGTAGTCCATCAGGGTCGGCTGCAGGACCTTCGCGGTGACGGCGAGGGCTGCCTGGTAGTTGGTCTGCTGCACCTGCAGGTCGAGGACGGCCTTGGCGAGGTCCTTGTCCTCGATGCCGGCACGCCGGTTCTCGAGCGACACGGTCGCGCTCTTCAGCGAGTCCTGGGCGGTGAGGGCCGCGGCGTGCCGGACGCCGACGTCCGCCTGCACCCCGCGCACGGTGGCGAGCGCCGCGTCGACGTCGTTGATGCGGGGGTTCACGTTCACGCCGTTCTGCAGGTCGCCGACGATCGAGTCGATCATCGCGAAGACGGAGGAGGAGCCGGAGCCGAACACCGCGGTGCCGGACGTGTCGACCCGCACGGTGCTGCCGTCGCCGATGCGTCGCGTGACGTCGGCCCCGGAGGAGGCCCACCCGGTCGCCGGGTCGTACACGGTCGACGCCGTGGACGAGCCGGCGAACACCGAGCGGGTGCCGTAGGTCGTGTTGGCACGCGCCTCGAGGTCGGACTTCAGCGACTGGAACTGCGTCACCAGTGCGTCGCGGTCGGTGTCGCTCATCGTGCCGCTGTTCGCCGCCTGCACGGTGAGGTCCCGCACGTTGTTGAGCACCGAGTAGACGCTGGACAGGGCGCTGTCGGTCGTGGCGAGCCAGCCGGCGGCGTCGTTCGCGTTGCGCGTGTACTGGGCCGCGGCGGCCTGTTCCTTGCGGACCTGCATGGACGACGCGGTTCCGACCGGGTCGTCCGACGGTCGCTGGATGTTCTTCAGCGTGGTGGCCTGCTCGGTGAGCTGGGCGACCTTCGCGGCACCGGCCTGCAGCCGGGCACTGGCCGAGGCCATCGACATCTGGGTGGTCACACGGGTGATCACGGTCAGCCCCTCCCGACGATTCCTGTGCGGTTGATGATGGTGTCGAGCATCTCGTCGACGGCGGTCAGGACCCGCGCGGCGCCCTGGTACGCGTGCTGGTAGCTCAGCAGGTTGACGTTCTCCTCGTCGAGGTCCACGCCGGCACTCGACTGCTGCTGGGTGCGCGCGTTCGTGAGCGCCAGACCCGTCAGCGTCGATTCCGACGCGGCCGACCGGGAGGCGCTGCCCACGCCCGCCACGAAGGTCGCCCAGGAGCGGTCCGCGCCGTCGGTCGCCGCGCCGAGTCGCGAGAGGGCGTCGGCGAACGAGTCGTCGAGTTCCCCCGCCGCGTTCCGCGTCGCCAGACCGCTGGCGTCGGTCGGCACGACGGCGAGGCCCTGCGCCGCCGGGACACCGGCGGTGAGCGAGAAGAACGGTGCACCGGTCGTGCCGGTGGGCGTCGTGCCGGTGGCGTGCACGGCGTTGACGGCGGTCGCGAGCTTCGTCGCGACCAGGTCGTACGAGGCGGAGGCCTCGGCGAGTGCGCCGCCGGTGCCTTCGCGTCGCCGG
>NZ_BACZ01000634.1 GCF_000333375.1 Curtobacterium sp. B18 | reverse complement strand
CCACGACGGCGCCGAAGCCGACCCGCGGGAACCCGGCGATGCGGGCGCGAAGCTCGGTGTCGAAGATCCGGGTCGGGACGAGACCGACCTCCTGCAGGCAGGGGAGGTCCTGCGAGGCGGCGTGGAAGAGCCACTCCTCGTCGACGATGGCGTCCTGCAGCTCGTTGAAGTCGCCGATCGGGATCGGGTCGAACAGGAACGCGCCAGCACCGCGGCGGAACACCTGGATGAGGTACGCCCGCTGGGAGTACCGGTAGCCGCTCGCGCGTTCGGCGTCGACCGCGACGGGACCGTGTCCCGCGGCGATGGCGGCCACCGCGTCGAGGTACTCCTCGCGCGTCGCGATCACGTGGACCGCGTCGTGCGACGCCTCGAACGCCGGCGACGACGCGCCCGTCGACGACGCTGCCGGCGACGACGCGCCCGCCGACGACGCGGCCGGGGACGCAGCGGTCGGTGACACCGGACCGCCCGGGGATGCAGGGTCAGTCACGTGCGAGCCTCCTCGGGGCCAACAGGGTCACGCCGTCCGACGCCGGGGGCAGACCGGCGAGCATCGCCACGATCTCCTCCCAGGCCTCGACGTGCGCGGTGAGGTCGTCCCCGCGCGGGGTCCACGAGGCACGCAGCTCGAGCTGCGCCCCGTCGCCCTGCGCCGCGAGGTCGCCGTAGCCGCGGGAGATGATCTTGGTCGCCGTGCCCGACGCGTGGTCGTAGGTCGCACCGTGCGCGGCGAGTGCGTCCACCAGCCAGCTCCACGTCACGTCGGCGACGAACTCGTCGACGCCGATCTCGGGTTCGAGCGGTGCCTGGGCGAACGTCACGATCCGGAACGCCCCGCCCCAGCCCTCCGGCTCGTCGGGGTCGTGCAGCGCGATGAACCGGCCGGTTCCGAGGTCGGAGTCGATGCCGTGCGTCGCACCCGAGACGTCCGCCGCGAGGGCGATCGAGAAGGGCGCGATGCGCGACGGCGAGGGGATCTCGGTGACGGTCGTCTCAGCACGCGCCCCGCCGGACGCCACGAACGCACGGAGCCGGGCGAAGGCGTCGGGCTCTCGGGTTTCGGACACGAATGCAGACTAGGCTCCGGAGCATGTCCCGATCAGCGCGACCCGCCGAGGACGTCGTCCAGGGGGCCGCTCGGTCGGCCGGTCTCGTCGCCGTGGGTGCGGGGGTCGCGGCGGCCGTCGTCGGCACCGCGGTGGTCGGCGGGTTCGTCGCCGGCATCGCCCGCATGGTCGTCACGCCGGACCGCAAGCGCACCGAGCGCGTCCCGATCCACGCCGTGGACACCGTCAGCCGGACCGTGACGCTCGAGCGCTCCGCCGACACCGAACTGCAGGGCCGCTACAGCCTCTGGTTCGGCGGCGGCACCGGGCACATGCGCGTCGGCGAGGTCCTCGGCACGACCGACACGACCGTCACCCGCCGCATCATCGCGATCGACGCCGGTGACCCGACGGCCGCCCGTCGTGGGCGCTGGGGAGGCTGGTTCTACCTGACGCCCGGCGAGCTCGACGTCCCGGTCGAGGACGTCGACGTCCCGACCCCGAACGGTCCCGCGCCGGCCTGGGTGATCCGCGCCGACGACCCCGACGCGCCCTGGGCCGTCCTCGTGCACGGCCGTGGCGTGACCCGCGCCGAGACGATCCGCGCGGTGCCGGTCTTCCGAGCGGCGGGGTACTCCGTGGTGCTGGCGAGCTGGCGGAACGACGGCGTCGCCCCCCGCAGCGTCGACGGCCGCTACGGTCTCGGCAGCACCGAGTGGGAGGACATCGACGCGGTCCTCCGCTGGCTGTCCGGACGCGGCGCGTCGAGCGTGGTCCTGATGGGCTGGTCGATGGGCGGCGCGGTCGTGCTGCAGACGCTCGTGCGATCGGCGTTCGCGGACCTCGTCGACGGCGTCGTGCTCGAGTCGCCGGTCGTCGACTGGCACGCGGTGCTCAAGGCGCAGAGCCAGCTGCTCCGCCTGCCGCGACCGGTCCGGAAGGTCGCCGAGCGGCTCCTCCGCACGCCGGTCCTGCACCGCCTGACGGGCCTCGCGCAGCCGGTCGACCTGCGGCAGCTCGACATGGTCGCGCGTGCGGACGAACTGCACGTCCCGATCCTGCTCATGCACAGCGACGACGACGGGTTCGTGCCGTCGTCCGCGTCGCACGCCCTCGCCGAGGCGCGTCCGGACATCGTGCGGCTCGAGGTCCAGACCACCGCCCGGCACACGAAGCTCTGGAACCACGACGCCGACTGGTTCGACGCCCGGATCCTCGCGTGGCTGACCGAGGTGGTCCAGCGCGACGGCGCGGCCAGCGCGCGGTAGACGCATCCACGGACGGACGGGAGGCACGGTGCCAGCTGGCACCGCGCCTCCCGTCCGACCACGGCCGGGTCTAGGAGACCGCGGCCTGGGCCTGCACCTGCCGCTGCACCCGGCCGAGCATCCCGACCATGCCGCGGATCCGCAGCGGGCTGACCGCCTCGCTCAGCCCGATCGTCAGCGGGTAGTCCGCCGGCACGGCGAGCACCTGCTCCGCCGTCAGCCCGGACAGCCCCTGCGCGAGGATCGAGGCGAACCCGCGGGTGGTCGGTGCCTCGCGCGGGGCGGTGGCGTGCATCCGGACGATGCCGGGCGCGTCGCCGTCCTCGCCCACGGTGACCGTGATGAAGACGGGGGACTGGCACTCCTCGACGCGTTCGAGCTCGTCCTCGTGTCCCTGCAGGCGCTCGGGCAGCGCCGGCAGCTCGTTCGAGAACTCGAGGAGCAGCTGCAGGCGGTCCTGCTGGGAGAGTTCGAGGAAGTCGTCGCGGATCTCGGCGAGGGACTGGGGGAGTGCGTCGGTCATCGGTCGGCGATGGTACCCGGTTCGGTGCCGACGGCGATCGGGACGCGGACGGCGCTGCCCCACTCGGTCCACGAGCCGTCGTAGTTGCGGACGTTCTCGTAGCCGAGCAGGTACTGCAGGACGAACCAGGTGTGGCTCGAGCGCTCACCGATCCGGCAGTAGGCGATGACCTCGTCGGCGTCGCCGATGCCGGCGCCGTCGCGGTAGATCGCGTCGAGCTCGTCGCGGCTCTTGAAGGTGCCGTCCGGCGCGGCGGCGGTGGCCCACGGGATGTTCACGGCGGTGGGGACGTGCCCGGCGCGGAGCGCGCCCTCTTCCGGGTAGTCCGGCGCCGTGGTGCGCTCGCCCGAGTACTCCGGCGCGCTGCGGACGTCGATCAGCGGCTTGCCGAGGTGGGCGAGCACGTCGTCCTTGTAGGCGCGGATCTCGGTGTCGACCCGGTCGACGACGGGGTACTCTGCCGGCGTCACGACGGTCTGGTCGGTCGTGAGCGCACGGTCCTCGGCGATCCACTTCGCCCGGCCGCCGTCGAGCAGGCGCACGTCCTCGTGGCCGAACAGCGAGAAGACCCAGAGCGCGTACGCGGCCCACCAGTTGTTCTTGTCGCCGTAGACCACGACGGTGGTCTCGCGGCCGATGCCCTTGCTGCCGAGCAGGCGGGCGAACGCCTCGCCGTCGATGTAGTCGCGGAGCACCGGGTCGTTGAGGTCGGTGTGCCAGTCGATCTTCACCGCACCGGGGACGTGCCCGGTCTCGTAGAGCAGGACGTCCTCGTCGGACTCGACCACGACCAGGTCGGGGGTGCCGGCGTCCAGCTGTTCCTGCAGCCACTCGGTGGAGACGAGCCGCTCCGGGTGGGCGTAGGCGGTGAACTTCTCGGACGGGTCGACCGGTGCGGTCATGGTGGGGTCCCTCCTGGGGGCTGGCGACGGATCGAGCGAGGCGACACCGGACTAGGATCGGTCGTCGGTGCCTGCTGGCAACGGTACGCGGACGTGCCGTTCGCCTCCTGCAACGTGACACCGCACGACATGCTTCCCGGAAGGCCACTCCTTGCCCGAACACCTCGTCGACCGCGACCCGCAGGTGACCCCGCAGCAGATGGCTGCGGCACTCGTCCCGCCGCCCCAGTTCCGGGACGCGTCGTTCGCCTCGTACCGGCCGGACGCGGACTACCCGTCGCAGGCGTCGGTCCGGGACGCGGTCGAGGCGTTCGTGACGGCCGGCGGCGGCGGGGCAGCGCCGCGACGGGGACTGTTCGGGAGGCGTCGGGGGCCGTCGTCGGACACGACCGCGAAGTCCGGCGTCTACCTCGACGGCGGGTTCGGCGTCGGGAAGACCCACCTGCTCGCCGCGGCCTACCACGCCGCCACCGGCCGGAAGACGTTCGGCACCTTCATCGAGTACACCGCGCTCGTCGGCGCCCTCGGGTTCCAGGGGACCGTCGACCTGCTCCGGGGCACGGCACTGGTGTGCATCGACGAGTTCGAGCTCGACGACCCCGGTGACACGATGGTGATGACGCGGCTCATCAAGGAGCTGAGCGAGACCGGCACCCGTTTCGCCGCCACGTCGAACACGCCGCCGGGGGCCCTCGGAGAGGGACGCTTCGCGGCGCAGGACTTCCTGCGCGAGATCCAGGCGATGTCGGACCGGTTCGACACCATGCGCATCGACGGCCTCGACTTCCGCCGGCGCGCGGTGGACGAGTCGGCCGGGGTGGTCGCCGACGTCGCCGCCGCACTGCCGAGCGGGCACGTCACGCTCGACGACTTCCGCGCCGTGGTCGCGCACCTCGCATCGGTCCACCCGTCGAAGTACGTCGCGATGGTCGACGACCTCGACGCCGTCGGCCTCACCGAGGTCCAGCCGTTCACCGACCAGACCGACGCGCTCCGCTGGGTCGCGCTCGTCGACCGGCTGTACGACGCGCAGGTCCGGATCGTCGCGTCCGGCACCCCGCTCGACCGGGTGTACCCGGACACCATGCTCGACGGCGGCTACCGCAAGAAGTACCTGCGGGCGGCGAGCCGCGTCGTGGCGCTCACCCGCGCCGTCGACTGACGCGCCTGCCGGGCGCGACGGCCCGCTGTCCCGCCGAACCGCGCCTCCCGACCCGGATGCGCGACGACTGTCGGACACCGTCCGGACGGACCGGGGGAACTCGTGGCCCCCGTCCAGGGGACTGATCGGGGGACGAAACACGACGTTTACACGGGGGGCGATCGCGTTACACCCACGAAACACTTCGTGCTCCAGCGTGAAACGTCGCCTCGCCAGACTCGGTGACACCCGACGCGGACCAAGAGCCGCTGGTGCAATCGAGAGGTGAACAATGCTTGATCAGGGCCAAACCGGCTTCCTGCTGATCATGGCGGCACTCGTGCTGTTCATGACACCGGGCCTGGCGTTCTTCTACGGCGGTCTGGTGAAGGCCAAGTCCGTCATCAGCATGATGATGATGTCCTTCGGGGCGATCGCCCTCGTGGCGGTGCTCTGGGTCCTGTACGGCTACGCGATCGCCTTCGCGAACACCGGTGACCACACGGCCGTCTCCGGCGTCGTCGGGTTCTTCAGCATCGACTGGAACCTGATCGGCCTCGGCCAGGCGTTCGAGCAGGCGCGGTCCAGCGCCGACGACGTCGCCTACCCGACGATGGCGTTCGTCGGCTTCCAGGCGACCTTCGCGATCATCACGGTCGCCCTCATCTCCGGTGCGATCGCCGACCGTGCCAAGTTCGGCGCGTGGATGGTCTTCGCCGGTGTCTGGGTCACGGTCGTCTACTTCCCGGTCGCCTCGTGGGTCTTCAACCTCACCTCGGGCTGGGCGCCGGTCTGGGGCGTCATCGACTTCGCCGGTGGCACCGCGGTGCACATCAACGCCGGTGCCGCGGGCCTCGCCCTGGCGCTCGTCCTCGGCAAGCGCGTCGGCTTCGCCAAGGGTGCGCACAAGCCGCACAACCCGCCCTTCGTCCTCCTCGGTGCCGCGATCCTGTGGTTCGGCTGGTTCGGCTTCAACGCCGGGTCCGAGGGTGCCGCCGACGGCATCGCCGCGATCGCCTGGGTCAACACCCTCGCCGCACCGGCCGCCGCGATCCTCGGCTGGCTGCTCGTCGAGAAGCTCAAGGACGGCAAGGCCACCTCGGTCGGTGCCGCATCGGGTGCCGTCACCGGTCTCGTCGCCATCACCCCGGCGTGCGCCGCGCTCACCCCGGGCTGGGGCATCCTGCTCGGCTTCCTCGCGGGCATCGTCTGCTGCTTCGCGATCGACTGGAAGTACCGCCTCGGCTTCGACGACTCGCTCGACGTGGTCGGCGTCCACCTGGTCGGCGGCATCTTCGGCACGCTGTACCTCGGCTTCTTCGCCAACGACACCGGTCTGATCTACTCGGGCTCGTTCGCGCAGCTCGGCAAGCAGGCCGCTGCCGCCGGTGCCGTCGGGGTCTACTCCTTCGTCCTCGCCTTCGTGATCGGCTGGATCATCGAGAAGACCATGGGCTTCCGCGTGAAGACCGAGGACGAGGTCGCCGGCATCGACACCGCGGTCCACGGCGAAGAGGGCTACGTCCTCTACGAGGAGCGCGACGAGACCCCGGTCTCCGTCCGGTAGCACCAGGCACACTCGCACGACGGGCCCCGCGCAGGCAGCAGCGCGGGGCCCGTCGTCGTGTGCGGGGTGGCGCGCGCGGGGGTGCGGGGCGCGGGGGATGGGCGCGCGGGATGGGCGGGAGCGGATTCGGAACGACATGGTCGTTGTCGTACGACGTCGACGATGTCGTCGGGGCGCGTGCGCAACAGCTGGCGTGTGCAACGAACGACAACCCCGATGTCGTACGACGTCGACGATGTCGTCGGCGCGCGTGCGCAACAGCCCGCATGTGCAAGGAACGACAACCCCGATGTCGTACGACGTCGACGATGTCGCTTCGCGTCGACGCACGGCGGGGCAGTACCGCCCGCCCAGGCTCCGCGTCCGGCAGAGTGGGGGCATGACGACGACGTCGAACGTGCTGACCAACCTCCGCGCGGTCGGGGGCCCCGGGCTCCAGGACGGCCTTCGGCGCACGGTGTACCGGTCGAACACCGAGCCGGTCGCCCCCGAGGCCTACCCGACGGGCCTCGCCGCGGTGATCGACCTGCGCCGAGACGACGAGCGGGAGGCGGTCCCGCACCCGCTCGCCGCGACCCCCGTGTACCGGTCGGTGCCGCTCTTCGACCCGGCCTCGGCGATCGAGTCCGCCGCCGAGGCCGTCCAGCTCGAGGACCAGTACACCGACTGGCTCGACCGGCACCGGTCGGGCATCGCCGCCGCGCTCCGGACGATCGCCGCCACGGACGGCGACGTGCTCGTGTGCTGTGCCGCCGGCAAGGACCGCACGGGGATCGTGAGCGCGCTGCTCGCCCGGCACTGGGGCGCGGGGACGGACGTCGTCGGCGAGGACTACGCGGCCAGCGCTGCCGGCCTGGTCGACCGGTTCGCGGCGGAGCGTGCCGCGAGCACCGACCCCGAGGCAACGGCCATCGGCCACCGCTGCGTACCCGAGATCATGACGACGGTGATCGCGCGCCTCGAGGAGCGCTGGGGCTCGGTGGAGGGGTACCTCCGCGGCATCGGGCTGCGGGACGAGGAGATCGCCACGCTCTGACCGGTGGTTGCGCGCGCGACTCGGGTCCGGCTCTGGACGTGCGGATGACGGGAG
>NZ_BACZ01000635.1 GCF_000333375.1 Curtobacterium sp. B18 | reverse complement strand
CCTCCAGTCCGTTCCGTCCCCACGCGCATAGAGTGGGCCGACAGCCCCACGAAAGGAGCGCCCGTGACCCTGCTCTCGAGCATCACGTCGCCGCGCGACCTGAAGCGTCTCTCCGACGCGCAGATGACGGACCTCGCCGCCGAGATCCGACGCTTCCTCGTCGCCGAGGTCGCGAAGACCGGTGGCCACCTCGGCCCGAACCTCGGTGTCGTCGAACTCACGCTCGCCATGCACCGCGTGTTCGACTCGCCGCACGACCCGTTCGTGTTCGACACCGGCCACCAGTCCTACGTGCACAAGCTCGTCACCGGGCGGCAGGACTTCTCGCGGCTGCGCGAGCGGGGCGGCCTCGCCGGGTACCCGCAGCGGCGCGAGTCGGAGCACGACATCGTGGAGTCCTCGCACGCGTCGTCGTCGCTGTCCTGGGCGGACGGCATCTCCCGTGCCTTCGTGCAGACCGGCCAGGCCGACCGGACCGTGGTCGCGGTCGTCGGCGACGGTGCGCTCACCGGCGGGATGACGTGGGAGGCCCTCAACAACATCTCCGACGGCAACGACCGTCGGCTCGTCATCGTCGTCAACGACAACGGGCGCTCCTACGCGCCGACCATCGGCGGCATGGCACGGTTCCTCAGCTCCGTCCGGACGCGTCGCGAGTACCGGGCCCTGTTCGAGAAGTCGCAGGCCGCCGCCGCACGGTTCGGGGCACCGGGTCGGGCGCTCTACCGCGGGATGCGCGGCGGGCTGCACGGGTTCCTCTCGCGGTTCACGAACAACGAGGCGCTCTACTCGAACCTCGACATCAAGTACATCGGCCCGGTGAACGGGCACGACCAGCGTGCGATGGAAGCCGCCCTCCGGCAGGCGAAGGAGTACGGCGCACCGACGATCGTGCACGCGATCACCGAGAAGGGCTACGGGTTCGAGCCGGCCCTGCGCGACCAGGCCGACCAGTTCCACGCGGTCGGGCACATCGACCCGGAGACGGGGGAGTCACTCGACGTCTCGTCGGGGCCCTCGTGGACGTCGGTGTTCGCGTCGACCCTGGCCGAGGTCGGCGCGTCGGACGAGAAGATCGTGGCGATCACCGCGGCGATGCTGCGCCCCACCGGGCTGCACCTCTTCCAGGAGCAGCACCCCTCGCGGGTGATCGACGTCGGCATCGCCGAGCAGCACGCCGTGACGACCGCTGCCGGACTCGCGTTCGGTGGCCTGCACCCCGTCGTCGCGCTGTACGCCACGTTCCTCAACCGCGCGTTCGACCAGGTGCTCATGGACGTCGCGCTGCACCGTGCCGGGGTGACCTTCGTCCTCGACCGTGCGGGCATCACGGGGCCGGACGGTCCCTCGCACCACGGCATGTGGGACCTCGCGCTGCTGCAGGTGGTCCCCGGCATCCGGATCGCCGCGCCCCGGGACGCCGCGACCCTGCGCGAGGAGTTCCAGGAGGCCGTCGCCGTCGACGACGCGCCCACCGTGCTCCGGTGGTCGAAGGGGCAGGTCGGGCCGGACATCCCCGCGATCCGCCGGTTCGACGACGGGGTGGACCTGCTGCGGTCGCCGTCGTCCGACCAGGAACCCGACGTGCTGTTCGTCGCGGTCGGGTCGATGGTGCCGGTGGCGCTCGACGCCGCGGCGCTGCTCGAGTCCCAGGGCATCGGGGTCACGGTCGTCGACCCGCGGTGGGTGGTGCCGATCCCGACGTCGCTCATCGACCTCTCGCGCGAGCACCGGCTCGTGATCACGATCGAGGACGGCGTGCGGGTCGGCGGGGTCGGCACGCGCCTGCGCCAGGACCTCCGGGCCGCGGGGGTCGACACCGGGGTGAACGAGCTCGGGTTGCCCGACGAGTTCATCGACCACGCGTCGCGGTCGCAGATCCTCGAGGACGTGGGACTCACGGCGCAGGCGATCGCGCGCGACGTCATCGACCAGGTCGTCGGGACGAAGCTGCCGCAGGCGAAGCCGGCGCGCTCGGAGTCGCGCTCCCGGGAGTCCGCCGACCGCTGAGCGGCGCCGGCGGCGCGGGCGCGCGATGCACGGCGCGGCGGGTGGAACCACGAACGCGACATCGAACCGGACGGATCGACGAGTTCGATGTCGGATCCGTGGTTCGATCCGAAGCACGGCGGCCCGGCGGGGTCAGCGCGCGGGCGGCCCGGCGGCCGCGGCCACGAGCTCGCGCAGGATCGCGCGGGCCATCGGCGTCACCCAGAGGACCTGGCCGTGCGACAGGCCGTCGCGACCCTCGCGGATGATCTCCACGCGCGAGGACGACGGTCCTCGCGCGAGAACGTCATGACGATGTTCTCGGCGCGGAGCGCGAACGAGGTCCGGCGGCCGATGACGGCCCCGTCCGGGCGGACCTCCATCGCCGCGGCGCCCGGGACGGCGTGCACGGCGCGGTCGAGGAGTTCCGGGACCTCGGCGAGCGGCACCGGCAAGACGACGCTGGGGTGCCCGGACGTCCGCGGTGCCCACCACTCCTGTCCCATGCCTGCACGCTACGCCGGGTGGAACCACGAAACCGACGTCGAACCGGGCGCTCGGCCTGGTTCGACGTCGGTTCGGTGGTTCGACACCGGGCTCAGCGCGACGCGGGCCCGACGATCAGCGGCTCGTGGAAGGCGCCACCGAAGACCCGCTCGGACGCGCCGGAGCGGTCGAGGTACGGGCTGATCCCACCGGCCTGGAACGGGTAGCCCGCGCCGAGGATGAGCCCGAGGTCGATCTCCTCGACGTGCTGGACGACCTCGTCCTCGAGCATGCGGTGCAGCTCGTCGGCGAGGGCGTCCTCGAAGCGCCGCTGCATCTCGGCCGCGTCCACCGGGTGGGCGTCCCGCTTCGTTGGTGCGACGAGCTTCACGGCCGCTGGCTCGTACCCGGTCGCGGTGCCCTTCTTGTCGCGGGTGAGGATGTGCCCGAACTCGGCGATCTTCTTCAGCCCGTCACCGGGGTAGAAGCGCTCCGGCCAGGCGGCGTGGTGCGAGTCGAGCACGTGCGCACCGACCGGCAGCCCGACGAGTTCGAGCAGCTCGAACGGCGACATCGGCAGGCCGAGCGGCGCGGCACCCTGGGCGACGACCTCGAACGGGGTGCCCTCCTCGACACCGCGCATCGCCTCGCCGAGGACCCGGGCGAGCACCCGGTTCACGACGAAGCCGGGCTGGTCGGCCGTGATGATCGCGGTCTTCTTGAGGGTCTTCGCGACCGCGAGGGCCGTGGCCAGCGTCTCGTCGGACGTGGCCTCGGTGCGGACGACCTCGAGCAGCGGCATCACGGCCACCGGGTTGAAGAAGTGGAAGCCGACCAGCCGGGACGGGTCGGACAGCACGGAGCCCATCTCGGAGACCGAGAGCGAGGACGTGTTCGTCGCGAGGATCGCGTCGGGCGAGACGACCTGCTCGATCTTCCGGAAGACCTCCTGCTTGACGCCCATCTCCTCGAAGACGGCCTCGATGACCCAGTCGGCGTCGGCGAAGGCGTCGTACGAGACCGACCCGGACACGAGTGCCTTGATGCGGTTCGCGTCGTCGGGGGAGACCCGGCCCTTGTCGAGCAGCGTGTCGACCTCGCCCCGGATCCGGGCCACGCCGGCGTCAACGCGCGCCTGGTCGACGTCGGTGATCACGACGGGGACGCCGAGGCGACGGGCGAACAGCAGCGCGAACTGCGACGCCATGAGTCCGGCGCCGAGGACACCGACCTTCGTGACGGGGCGCGGCGAGACGTCCGTCGGGGCGCCCACTGGCTTCTTCGCGCGCTTCTGCACGAGGTCGAACGCGTACATCGACGCGGCGAACTGGTCGCCGGAGATGAGGTCGGCGAGGGCGTCGTCCTCGTCGGCGAACCGGTCGTCGAGCGATCCGGACTTCGCCGCGGACACGAGGTCGAGCGCGCGGAACGGTGACTTCGGTACGGTGCCGATCTTCGACGCGACCTGCGAGCGGGCGACCTTGACGACGGTGCCCCACGCGGCCTTCTCGATCATGCCCGGCTCGTTCTTCCGCACGACCTTCGTGCGACCGGACACGACGCCGTCGGCCCACGCGACCGCGGACGGCAGGAACGTGACCGAGGGGATGAGCGCGTCGCCGATGCCGAGTTCGACCGCGGCCGGCCCGTCCATCAGGCGGTTGTTCTTGAGCGGGTTCTCGACGATGACGCGGAGCGCCTTCTCGGGTCCGATCAGGCGGGGGAGCAGGGTCGCACCGCCCCAGCCCGGGATGATGCCGAGGAAGACCTCGGGCAGCCCGATGCCCTGCGCGGCCGAGGAGAACACGCGGTAGGTGCAGTGCAGCCCGATCTCGAGACCGCCGCCGAGCGCGATCCCGTTGATGAACGCGAACGACGGCACGCCGAGGTCCGAGAGCTTCCGGAGCGTGGCGTGCCCCAGGGCCGCGAGGTCGTGGGCGACCTCGCGCGACGGCACCGAGGCCGCCTGGGACAGGTCGGCGCCGGCGGCGAAGCAGTACTCCTTGCCGGTGATCGCCACGGCCTGGACCGTGCCGGCCGACGCCTCGGTGCGGAGCGTGTCGAGCACCCCGGACAGCTCGTACAGGGTGCGCGGCCCGAGCGTCGACGGGCGCTTGTAGTCCTTGCCGTTGTCGAGCGTGATGAGCGCGAGCGTGCCGCCGGACGGCAGCGGGACGTGCTTCAGGTACGAGTGCGTGACGACCTCGTCCTCGCCGAGTGCCAGGAGTCGGTCGTTGTCGACGATGGTCATGCTCAGGCCGCCTTCCGTGCCGCGGACTTGCTGAAGTTCGGGTTCTCCCAGATCACGGTGCCGCCCTGCCCGAGCCCGATGCACATCGTCGTGATGCCGTACCGGACGTCGGGTCGTTCGGCGAACTGGGCCGCCAGCTGGGTCATCAGGCGGACGCCGCTCGACGCGAGCGGGTGCCCGACGGCGATCGCGCCGCCCCACGCGTTCACGTTCGTCGAGTCCTGGGCGATGCCGTAGTTGTCGAGGAACGCGAGCACCTGGACCGCGAAGGCCTCGTTGATCTCGAACAGCCCGATGTCGTCGATGGACAGGCCGGCCTTCGACAGCGCCTTGTCGGTCGCGGGGACCGGGCCGATGCCCATCACCTCGGGGTCGACTCCGGCGAACGCGAAGGAGACCATGCGCATCTTGGTGGGCAGTCCGTGCTGCTTCGCCGCGTCGGCCGACGCGATGAGGCTCATCGTGGCGCCGTCGTTGAGGCCCGCCGCGTTGCCCGCGGTGACCCGTCCGTGCGGCCGGAACGGCGTCTTCAGGGCGGCGAGGGCCTCGAGCGTGGTGCCGGGGCGGGGCGGCTCGTCGCTCGAGACGATGTCCCAGCCCGCACCCGTGTTCACCTCGACGGGGACGAGGTCCGGCTGCAGCTTGCCCGCGGCCCAGGCGGCGGCGTAGCGCTGCTGGGACTGGACGGCGAAGGCGTCCGTGCGGTCCTTCGTGATCGCCGGGAAGCGGTCGTGCAGGCGCTCGGCGGTCTTGCCCATCACCAGGGCGTCACCGTTGACCATGCGTTCCGCGACGAAGCGCGGGTTCGGGTCGGAGTTGAACCCCATCGGGTGACGACCCATGTGCTCGACGCCGCCGGCGATGGCCACGTCCGCAGCGCCGAACGCGATGGCGCCGGCGAGCGTCGTGACGCTCGTCATGGCACCGGCGCACATGCGGTCGATCGCGTACCCGGGGACGGTCTTCGGGAGCCCCGCGAGCATCCCCACGGTCCGGCCCAGGGTGAGCCCCTGGTCGCCCTGCTGCGTGGTGGCGGCCACGGCGACGTCGTCCACCGCGGCCCCGTCCAGCGAGGCGTTCCGGTCGAGGAGTCCGCGCATCGCGTGCACCGCGAGGTCATCGGCGCGGGTCTTCCAGAACACCCCCTTCTCCCCGGCTCGTCCGAACGGTGTCCGAACTCCGTCGACGAAGACGACGTCTGCTGCCTTTGGCAATCTGGGCCTCCAGATCCTCGTTGATCAGGCCGGGCGCGTCCCGCCCCGCCCGGCCGGGTCCGACCCGGCGTGCACCTGCGACGCTATGCCCCGAGCCTGGGCGGACGCATGCCCGTTGGGCCGTTCCTACGACTCGGTGTTGCTCTCAGCAGCAGGCTCCTGTGCAGCAGCGACAAAGGCGTGCGCGATGATCGACGCCGTCTCCTCGACCTGCCAGGGGCGCGCGTCGTGCGCGGCGAGCACGGCACCGACCGTCTCGGTGGCGATCGGGGCGGGCGGCTCCCACGACACGGTGCGCAGGGTGTCCGGCGTGAGGAGGTTCTCGACGGGCAGGTCGAGCTCCTCGGCGCGCTGCACCACCGCGGCACGGGCGGCCTTGTAGCGGCGGTCGGCGGCCGGATTGCGGTCGGCCCAGGCGCGGGGCGGCGGCAGTGTGGCCTCGCCGGTGCCGCGGAGCCTCGGGAGGTCCTCGGTCGTCCGGCCGTCCTCGACGGCGGCCCACCACCGGTCGAGCTCCGAGCGGGACGCGCGACCCGTGAAGGCCTTGACCCCGCTCAGTTCGCCCTTCGAGGCCGGGTTCGCTGCGGCGGCGGCCACGATCGCGGAGTCCGGGATGGTGCGCCCGGGGGCGATGTCGGTCTCGCGGGCGTAGGCGTCGCGTGCCGTCCACAGCGCTCGGGCGATCGCGAGGGCCCTGGTACCGCGCAGGGCGTGCATGCCGGACAGGCGGCGCCACGGCTCGGCCTTCGGCGGCTTCGGCGCGCGCGTCAGGACGGCGGCGAACTCCTCCTCGGCGATGCGGGACTTGCCGGCCTCCTCGAGCGTCGCCGCG
>NZ_BACZ01000636.1 GCF_000333375.1 Curtobacterium sp. B18 | reverse complement strand
GGGGGGACGCAGCCGAGGTACACACCAGCGGCGTCCCGGACGACGACCCCGCGGCCGGCGACGGGCAGCAGCTGCTCGAGCGCCTCGGGGCAACTACACGACGCCGACCGAGCAGACCGACCTCGACGACGCGGTCGAGGAGACCTTCCCGGCCTCCGATCCGATCGCCGCGGGGTCGACCAACGAGGACACGAACCTGCACGAGCACGTGCACGTCTCGAGCGCCCCGTCGACGGCGTCGCAGCCGACGAAGGTCGCGATGGACGGTGCCGACCCGTTCACGATCGACCACGGCGCGGTCGCGATCGCCGCGATCACCTCGTGCACGAACACCTCGAACCCGTCGGTCATGATGGCCGCCGGCATCCTCGCCCGGAACGCCGCGAAGAAGGGCCTCACCGCGAAGCCCTGGGTCAAGACCACCCTCGCGCCGGGGTCGAAGGTCGTCACCGACTACTACGAGAAGGCCGGTCTCACGACCTACCTCGAGCAGCTCGGCTTCTACACGGTCGGCTACGGCTGCACCACCTGCATCGGCAACTCGGGTCCCCTGCCGGAGGAGATCTCGCAGGCCGTGCAGGACAACGACCTCGCCGTCACCGCGGTGCTCTCCGGCAACCGCAACTTCGAGGGGCGCATCAACCCCGACGTGAAGATGAACTACCTGGCGTCCCCGCCGCTGGTCATCGCGTACGCCCTCGCCGGGTCGATGCACTTCGACTTCGACAAGGACGCCCTCGGGCAGGACCAGGACGGCAAGGACGTCTTCCTGCAGGACATCTGGCCCGACGCGGTCGAGGTGCAGCAGGTCATCGACGCGTCGATCGACACCGAGATGTTCACCCACGAGTACGGCTCCGTGTTCGAGGGCGACGACCGCTGGAAGAACCTGCCGACCCCGACCGGCGACACGTTCGAGTGGGACACCGAGTCGACCTACGTGCGGAAGCCCCCGTACTTCGAGGGCATGACCATGCAGCCCGACGCGGTGTCGGACATCTCCGGCGCGCGGGTGCTCGCGAAGCTCGGTGACTCGGTCACGACCGACCACATCTCGCCGGCCGGCTCGATCAAGGCCGACAGCCCGGCGGGCAAGTACCTCGCCGAGCACGGCGTCGACCGCAAGGACTTCAACTCCTACGGCTCGCGTCGCGGCAACCACGAGGTCATGATCCGCGGCACGTTCGCGAACATCCGCCTCCGCAACCAGCTCCTCGACGGCGTGGAGGGCGGGTACACCCGCGACTTCACGACGCCGGACGGTGCGCAGTCGTTCATCTACGACGCCTCGCAGCACTACCAGGAGCAGGGCATCCCGCTCGTCATCTTCGGCGGCAAGGAGTACGGCTCCGGTTCGTCCCGCGACTGGGCGGCGAAGGGCACGAACCTGCTCGGCGTCCGCGCGGTCATCACCGAGAGCTTCGAGCGCATCCACCGCTCGAACCTCATCGGCATGGGCGTCGTCCCGCTGCAGTTCCCGGCCGGCGAGTCCGTCGAGTCCCTCGGGCTCGACGGCACCGAGGTCGTCTCGATCTCCGGCCTGACCGAGCTGAACGAGGGCCGCACGCCCAAGACGGTGCACGTCACGGCTGCGCCGAGCGAGCACTCGCCCGCCGGCAAGGAGACGATCGAGTTCGACGCGGTCGTCCGCATCGACACCCCCGGTGAGGCGGACTACTACCGCAACGGCGGCATCCCTGCAGTACGTGGCTCCGCTCGCTCGTCTGACGCGACACGGATACGGCCT
>NZ_BACZ01000637.1 GCF_000333375.1 Curtobacterium sp. B18 | reverse complement strand
CTTCCGTGCGTGCCATGGCACCTTTCTGCGAGACTGGGGGAGATGGGAACAAGCGTACCGACGGCCCCCGACGCCACCGCGAACCTCGCCGACGTCTTCCCGAGTTGCCTCGTCGCGCTCGGCGCTGCGGACGACGCGTGGTTGCGTGCCACCGGACGGGAGGCGCGGATCACCCTCCGCCCCGCCCGTTCCGCGATCGTCGTGCTGGTCGACGGCCTCGGTGCCGGCGCGCTGGCCGCGCGCGCCGGGCACGCCCGCTGGCTCGCCGCCGGCAAGAAACGGCTGCGCAGCGGCTTCCCGACGACGACGGCGGCCGCGCTGAGCACGCTGACCACCGGTCGGTCGCCGGGCACGCACGGTGTGGTCGGGTACAGCGGCTGGAACCCCGACACCGAGCGCGTGATGAACCTGCTGAGCGGGTGGGACGACGAGGTGCCGGCCGGCTGGTTCCTCGCGAGCACCCTGTTCTCCGAGGCGCCGGCGCTCGGCGTCGACCCCGTGGTCGTCGGCCCGGCACGGTACCGCTCGTCGGGGATGACGGCGAACGTCCTCGGCGGCGCCCGCTACGCCCCGGCGGACTCGATCGCCCAGCGCGTCGACGCGGCCCTCGCCGAGACCGCCGCGGGGAGGTCCCTGGTGTACCTCTACGTCCCCGAGCTCGACTCGATCGGGCACAAGCACGGCTGGGAGTCAGACCGGTGGACGGCTGCGCTCGAGCTCCTCGACGGCGAGCTCGCCCGACTCGAGCAGCGCGCCGCGGCCGACGTGGGGATCGTCGTGACCGCCGACCACGGGGTGCTCGACGTCCCCGAGCACCAGAACGTCGCGATCGACCCGCTGCTGCTGACCGACGTCGTCGGGGTGGCCGGCGACCCGCGCTGCCGGCAGTTCACGGTGGCGCCGGGCACCGACGTGCGGTCGCTCGTCGGGCAGTTCCGTGCGCGCTACGGCAAGAAGGCGTACGTCGCCAGCCGCGACGAGGCGATCGCCGCCGGCTGGTTCGGTGCGGTCTCGGACGAGGTCGTGCCGCGCATCGGGGACGTCGTGCTCGTCGCACGTGGGTCGTGGGCGTTCAACGACGACCGTGCCCTGCGTGCCGGCGAGTCACCGAAGCGCATGATCGGCCAGCACGGGGCGATGACCGACGAGGAGACCATGGTGCCGCTGCGGCTCGCCGGAGCGTTCGCGCAGTAGCGGAGCCCGGGCCGCACCCGACACCGGAGCCGGACGGCTCCGTGCCGATCAGGCGGGGTCGTCGTCCGGCCGCGTGCCGAAGACGATCTCGTCCCAGCTCGGCATCGACCGGCGGTTCCGCTTCTTGCGGTCGACCCGGCCACCCTCGGCCTCGGGTGCCGACGCGGGTCGGGCGTCCGGCTGCGGCGCGGTGTCGGACGAGTCCTCGAACCCCTGCAGCGGGATGTCGACGACGCTGATCGAGGTCCGGCGCCCGTCGTCCTGCGGCTGCTCGCCGAAGGCCGCCGCCTCGCGCTCGCCCCGACGGCGTCGGAGCGCCTCGAGGAGGTCGGCGGTCTCGTTGCCCGGGGCGCGTTCCTCGACGGCGGCACCGATCCGGGGGAGCGGCGCGCGCAGGGGTCGGTCCTGGACGTCGGGGTTCGTGACGTCCTCGTCGGGCTCGTCGACGCGGAAGGCCCCGGAGTCGAACCGCGTGCCGTCGGTGTCCTGGTGGTCGTTCTCGACCGCACGGAGGCGCGGCGCGATGCCCTCGTCCTCGGTGTGCGACAGCCGGTGGGCGTCGCCGTTGTCCGGCGTCAGCGTCGACGTCTTCGGGTCGAACCGCCACTGGGCGTCGTGCTCGACCTCGGCGGCGGTGTAGTGCACGCGCACCTGCCAGCCGCTCTCGACGTGCTTCCACGAGCCCCAGGCGATCCCGGTCGCCTCGCCGGCCTCGAGCTTGGCGGTGATCGCCTCGCCGAAGGTGTCGGGGGACTCGTCGTCCACCGGCGTCACCGGGACGCGGTGCGCCGCGTCGAGGATGAAGGCGCGCTCGGCGAGCACGGGGCCCTCGAAGCGCCGCACGTACTCGACGTCGACGTCGAGCGCCGCGGCGACCTCGGTCGCGTCCGCACCGCCGCGGATCCGGGCCTGCACGTCCTTGGGGGAGACGCGCTTGTGCGGGCCGGACTCGGGGTTCGCCTGCCGGACCTGACCGGTCAGCGACGAGGTGACGGGCAGACGGAACTCGGTCCCGCCGTCGGTGGCCAGCAGGAGTGCGCCGGACTCCACCCCGATGACTCTCACGTCTTGCATGGTTCCGCCTTCCGAGCGTCGCGTACGGTCGTGCCTCGTACCCCGTGAGTATGCAGCCGTCCGGACCCGATCCGGGCGAGGCGCACGGGCGTGCCGTGGACTGCCGTGCGAGCGTTTCCGGACAGCGGGAATGGACGGACGGGTACACGGGTTTCAGCGCCAGAACGACCCGCCGGAACACTCGGTTTGCGCTCTGGCGAGACGTGGTGCAAACTGTCGCCGCCGATCACCGGCGACGACCTCTCGATACGAGAAATGGATGGGCATGGCCACCGATTACGACGCCCCCCGGAAGACCGACGACAACTCCGACTCGGAGTCGATCGAGGCCCTCAAGGAGCGCGTTCCCGACAAGATGTCGGGGGTCGTCGACGATGATTCCGACAACCCCGGCAGCTTCGAGCTCGCCGGACAGGACCTCAGCGACGTCGACCTCGACGTCGTCGTGCTCCCGCCCCAGGTCGACGAGTTCACCTGCGTCGAGTGCTTCCTCGTGAAGCACCGCTCGCAGCTCGACCACGAGTCGAAGCTCGGCCCGGTCTGCGCGGAGTGCGCGGCGCTCTAGGGAACGCTCGAACACGAACGGCCCGTCACCTGCTGCGGTGACGGGCCGTCGTCGTTCGCCGAGGCGGACAGGAGGCGCGGGGCGGGCTCGAACCGCGCCTCCCGTCCGTCGCGTGGTGCCGGTCCTTCCCAGAACGCGCGCGATTGGAAGCGGGATCGGGCGTACCTGGTCAGAAGTTCCGGGCAGGTACGCCTGGAACGGGCAGGAACGCCCGAAACGGGCAGGTACGCCCGGAATCGGCAGGTACGCCCGGAACGGGCAGGTACGCCCGGAGCGGGGTCGGAGTCAGGAACGCAGGGCGGCGACGACCGCCGACGGGTTGCGGACGCTGACGAGCCAGTAGGGCGTCGGGTCCGCCGGGTCCTCCACCTCGACCTTGACCACCCCGCGGACGTAGCCGCGGAAGAGCGTCCAGGCGCGCGCGTCGAGCGCCGGCCCGCGCTGTGTGGTGGCCTCGGCGCCCTCGTAGCCCTCGACCGCACCGACGAGCGCGCGCGGCAGGTGTGCGCGCCCGGCGCGGAACTCGGTCTCGGTGACCTCGATCGTCGGGGCGAGGACCCAGAGCAGCACGAGCACGCCGAGGTACATGCCGATCGCCACGAGGATGCCCGCGAGCACGCTGATCGGCAGGAACACGAGGAGGCTGGCGGGGATGACGAGCGCCGTCGCCAGGTAGAGGACGGGCGGAGCCCACAGTCGTTCGCGGTACAGGGTCACGACACCATTCGACCACGACTGACACCAGGTCACGGAACGGTCACGGTCTGCACTACCCTCGACACGTGACCGAACCAGTCGACGTGCTCTGGACCGGGGAGAACGCTCCCGGATACGCCCATCCCGGTGACGCCGGCGCGGACCTCGTCTCGACCGAGGCGTTCGTCCTGCAGCCCGGCGAACGCCGGCTCGTGGGCACGGGCCTCCGCATCGCGCTCCCGGACGGCTACGCCGCCTTCGTCGTGCCGCGCAGCGGTCTCGCCGCGAAGCACGGCATCACGATCGTGAACGCGCCGGGCACCGTCGACGCCGGGTACCGTGGCGAGGTCAAGGTCGCGCTGCTCAACACCGACCAGGCCGCCGCGCACGAGGTGCACGTCGGCGACCGCATCGCCCAGATGATCGTCATGCCGGTGCCGCGCGTGTCGTTCACCCGCGTCGACGAGCTGCCCGACAGCGTCCGCGGCCAGGGTGGGTTCGGTTCGTCGGGCTACGGTGACCGGAGCGGTGCCGTCAGCGGCACCGCCGACGATGTTCAGGAAGGAACGCGCGCATGAAGTTCGGCCGACGCAAGCGTGACGAGGTCGAGGTGGCGGACGCCGTCGCCGACGAGGTCGAGGTGGCCGACACGACGCCGGAGGTCGACATCGCGACCGACGCCGACGCCGACCTCGACGAGGTCGACGCGGTCGCCCCGACCGACAAGTCCGCCCCCGACGACCGTGCCGAGAGCGGCCCGCACGACGAGACCGAGGCGAACCTGGTCCGCCCGTACGTCGACCTGGGCGGCGTGAAGGTCCTGCCGCGTGAGGGGCTCCACCTCCGGCTCGAGGTCGAGGAGGGCTCGCAGCGCGTCGTCGCGGTCGGGCTCGACTACGACGAGTCCACGCTGCAGGTGCAGCCGTTCGCCGCACCCCGGTCCACGGGCCTGTGGCACGAGATCCGCGGGCAGATCGCGGACCAGATCGAGCGCCAGGGCGGCGTCGTGACCGAGGTCGACGGTCCGTTCGGCCCCGAGCTCCGTGCCCAGGTCCCGGTCGTCTCCGACGGCACGGGCGTCACTGACGGGGCCCGCCCCGCGCGGTTCATCGGCGTCGACGGCCCGCGCTGGTTCCTGCGTGGCGTGATCGCCGGCAAGGCCGCCGAGCAGCCCGACGACGCGGCGGAGATCGAGGACCTGTTCCGCAGCGTCGTCGTGGTCCGCGGGACCACGCCGATGCCGCCGCGCGACCTCATCCCGCTGCACATGCCGAAGTCGACGCAGTCGGCGATCTGACCGCAGTCGGCGATCTGACCCAGGAGGCACGGTGCCGGACCACGACGACACCACCCGTCCCGACGCGGACGCGCCCGACGCGCTGCCCTCGTTCAGTGAGCAGATGCGCGCCGCCGTCGCGAACACGGGACTCGGCAAGGTCGCTCCCGGCGAGGCGCCGTCCGGGCACGCCCTCGTCGCGGCGATCGGTGGCGTCCGGGGGCTCGTCGAGTCCGTGCTGCCGGGCCTGGCGTTCCTCGTCGTGTACGCGATCACGAAGCAGGTCGTCCCGAGCGTCCTGATCCCGGTCGCGATCGGCGTCGTGTTCGTGGTGCTCCGACTGCTGCAGCGCCAGTCCCTCGTGATGAGCCTCGCGGGGATCCTCGGCGTCGCGATCTCGGCGGGCCTCGCGCTCATCACCGGCCGGGCCGAGAGCAACTTCATCCCCGGCATCGTCATCAACGCGGTGTGGCTCGTCGGGCTGCTCGTCTCGCTGGCGATCCGGCAGCCGCTCATCGGCGTGGTCGTCGGGTTCCTGCTGCCCCCGAACGAGGACGGCAGCCACCAGGACTGGCGCCGCGACCCCGCGAAGCGCCGGGTGCTCACGGTGGCCACCTGGCTCTGGGTCGGGCTCTTCGCGATCCGGCTCCTCATCGAGGTGCCGCTCTACCTGACCGCGCAGGTCGAACTGCTCGCCGGCATCAAGCTCATCACGGGCGTCCCGCTGTACGCCGCGCTGCTCTGGGTCACCTGGTTGCTCGTCCGGACGGTCTTCAGGCGTCAGGGCGACCCCGCCGCGGTGTAGAGTTGTCTCGACATCGAGACATTTCCCCGCGGCCCTTCCCGGGCTGGCGGGTTTAGGTTTGCCTTGCTGGTGGGACGCTTCGCGCCCCGCTTGGATGGGGGCACACCGATCAACCAGGGAGGCGGCACAGTGGCTGCAGTCAACAGCTTCGGCTCGAAGGACACGCTGTCGGTTGGGGGTGTCGACTACGCGATCCACCGGATCGACACGGTGCCCGGGCACGAGAAGCTCCCGTACAGCCTGAAGGTGCTGCTCGAGAACCTCCTCCGCACCGAGGACGGCAAGAACGTCACCGAGGACCAGATCCGCGCGCTCGGGTCGTGGCAGCCCGACGCCGAACCGGACACCGAGATCCAGTTCTCGCCTGCCCGCGTGGTCATGCAGGACTTCACGGGCGTCCCGTGCATCGTCGATCTCGCCACCATGCGCGAGGCAATGGCCGAGATCGGCGGGGACCCGAACAAGATCAACCCGCTGTCGCCGGCCGAGATGGTCATCGACCACTCCGTCATCGCCGACCTCTTCGGTCGCGAGGACGCGCTGCAGCGCAACACCGACCTCGAGTACGAGCGCAACGGGGAGCGCTACCAGTTCCTCCGCTGGGGCCAGACCGCGTTCGAGGACTTCAAGGTCGTCCCGCCGGGCACCGGCATCGTGCACCAGGTCAACATCGAGTACCTGGCGAAGGTCACCTACACGCGTGACTTCGACGGCGAGACCTACGCGTACCCGGACACCCTCGTCGGCACCGACTCGCACACCACCATGGTGAACGGCCTGGGCGTGCTCGGCTGGGGCGTCGGTGGCATCGAGGCCGAGGCGGCCATGCTCGGCCAGCCCGTGTCGATGCTCATCCCGAAGGTCGTCGGCTTCAAGCTGTCCGGGTCGATCCCGGCCGGGGTGACCGCGACCGACGTGGTGCTCACCATCACGCAGGAGCTCCGCAAGCACGGCGTCGTCGGCAAGTTCGTCGAGTTCTACGGCGAGGGCGTCGGCGAGGTCCCGCTCGCGAACCGTGCCACCATCGGCAACATGTCGCCGGAGTTCGGCTCCACGGCCGCGATGTTCCCGGTCGACGGCGTCACGCTCGACTACCTGCGCCTGACCGGCCGCTCCGAGGACCAGATCGCCCTCGTCGAGGCGTACGCGAAGACCCAGGGCCTCTGGCACGACCCGTCCGTCGAGCCGAACTACTCCGAGTACATGGAGCTCGACCTGTCGACGGTCGTCCCGTCGATCTCCGGCCCGAAGCGTCCGCAGGACCGCATCGAGCTGTCGAAGGCGAAGACGCAGTTCGAGGTCGACCTCGGCAACTACACGACGCCGACCGAGCAGACCGACCTCGACGACGCGGTCGAGGAGACCTTCCCGGCCTCCGATCCGATCGCCGCGGGGTCGACCAACGAGGACACGAACCTGCACGAGCACGTGCACGTCTCGAGCGCCCCGTCGACGGCGTCGCAGCCGACGAAGGTCGCGATGGACGGTGCCGACCCGTTCACGATCGACCACGGCGCGGTCGCGATCGCCGCGATCACCTCGTGCACGAACACCTCGAACCCGTCGGTCATGATGGCCGCCGGCATCCTCGCCCGGAACGCCGCGAAGAAGGGCCTCACCGCGAAGCCCTGGGTCAAGACCACCCTCGCGCCGGGGGAAGTCCACCCTCGGCTCCCTGCTCCAGCGGGGTCGGAAGCTGCGTCCGGACGCCATCCGACTGCTCCGACGACCGGGCCGACGGTCCGGCGCGGGGAGCGTGCACCACGAGAACGAGTCGGGGTCCGGGTCAGGGTTCGGGTTCGAATCCGGACCCGGGTCGGGGTCCGGGTCCGGTCC
>NZ_BACZ01000638.1 GCF_000333375.1 Curtobacterium sp. B18 | reverse complement strand
CGGCCCTGCACCCGCTCGCGGGCGTAGCGCAGCGACTGGCGATAACCGCGATACGCCAGCGCTGCAGCGCCCATACCGACGCCGATCCGCGCCTCGTTCATCATCATGAACATCTGTGCTAGGCCTTGTCCTGCCTCGCCGACACGCCAGCCGATCGCGCCCTCGTGCTCGCCGAAGTTGA
>NZ_BACZ01000639.1 GCF_000333375.1 Curtobacterium sp. B18 | reverse complement strand
CGCTCCTCCGTCGGTCGTCGTGACGCTCCGTGCGTCCGGTCCGGACCGTGCTGCCGACCGGGAGGCGCTGCTCGCCGCCGTCGCGTCGGCGACGGGTGTCGACGTCGCGGCCGTGCGCGCGGGGCGCGTCTGCCCGCACTGCGCCGCGACGGACCACGGCCGTCCCTGGGCCGAGGTCGACGGCTCCGCCGTCGGCGTGAGCCTCGCGCGGACCACCGGCCTCGTCGCGCTGGCCGTCGGACCACCGGGGATCGGCGTCGACCTCGAGCGCGTGTCGCGGGTCGCGGCAGCCCCGCTCGACGCGTTCACGCCCGGGGAGCTCGCGCGGTCCGGCGACGCCACCGCGCGGGCTGCCTGCTGGGCGGTGAAGGAGGCGGTCCTCAAGCGCGACGGCCGCGGACTCCGGGTCGATCCGTCGCGTGTCGAGGTCGACCTCGTCCGGGGTGCGGCGACGCTCGACGGCGCCGAGCAGCCGATCACGGTCGTGTTCCCCGGCGAGGACCTCGTGCTCGCCGTCGCGGCGGGAGGGGTTCCGGTCAGCGTGGGAGCGTGAGGACCTCGGCGCCGTCCTCGGTGATCGCCACCGTGTGCTCGGTGTGCGCGGTGCGGGCCCCGGTGGCGCTGCGGAGCGTCCAGCCGTCCGGGTCGGTCACGAGCACGTCGGTGTCCGCCATCACCCACGGCTCGAGGGCGAGGAGCAGCCCCGGCGGGAGGGTGTAGCCGCGCCCGGGTCGCCCGGTGTTCGACACGTGCGGGTCCTGGTGCATCGTCGAGCCGATGCCGTGGCCGCCGAACTCGACGTTGACCGGGTAGCCGGCGCCCTCGAGCACCGTGCCGATGGTGTGCGACAGGTCGCCCGTCCGCACTCCGGGGCCGGCGATCGCGATCGCTGCCGCGAGGGCGTGTTCCGTCGCGTCGATCAGGGCGAGGTCGGCGGGGTCCGCGGTGCCCACGACGAAGCTGATCGCCGCGTCGGCCGCGATGCCGTCGAGCGACACGGCCAGGTCGAGCGTCAGCAGGTCGCCGTCCTCGAGCGTCCGGTCGTGGGGGAGCCCGTGCAGGACGGCGTCGTTGACCGCGGTGCAGACGTGGTGGCCGAACGGCCCGCGGCCGAACGACGGGGCGTAGTCGACGTAGCATGACCGGGCGCCGGCGTCCTCGATCATCGCCTTCGTCCACCGGTCGATCTCGAGCAGGTTCGTGCCCACGCGCGTGCGGTCGCGCAGGGTCTGCAGGATCGTGCCGACGAGGGCTCCGGTCGCGCGGGCACGGTCGACCTCGGTCGGGGTGAGGATCTCGATCACGGGATGATCATACCGGTACTCTCTGGCCGGTATTAGAGTAGGGGGATGGTCCGTCTCCCGCTCAGCCCCGACGAGGTCGCCCGCGGGCGCCGGCTCGGAGCCCTGCTCCGGCGTGCGCGCGGGGAGCGCTCGATGCTCGAGACCGCGTTGCAGGCCGGGATCTCGCCGGAGACGCTGCGGAAGATCGAGACCGGCCGCATCGCGACGCCGGCGTTCTCGACGATCGCGTCCGTCGCCGGGGTCGTCGGGCTGTCCCTCGACGCGGTGTGGGCCGAGGTGAACCGTACCCCGGGGACGGCCGA
>NZ_BACZ01000640.1 GCF_000333375.1 Curtobacterium sp. B18 | reverse complement strand
CCCCTCGGCGGTCATCCACGCGATCGTCAGACCGCCGAAGAGCGCCGGAGCGACGTTGTCGGGGTGCCCCTCCATCTCGGTCGCGAGCGCGAGCAGGGTCGAGGCGTCGAGGTCGACGACGCCGTCGAGCAACCCGCGCGCGGCCATCAGCCCGGCCACGATCGCCGCAGCCGACGAACCCATCCCGCGGCCGTGCGGGATCGCGTTCACCGCGTGCAGCTCGAGTCCGGGCTGCGTCACGCCGGCGTGCTCGAGGCCGCGGCGGAGCGCACGGACGACCAGGTTCGTGTCGTCGGTCGCGACCTCGCCGGCGCCGACACCGTCGACCGTGACGGTCGCACCCGAACCGGGACGCACCCGCACGACGACCTCGTCGTAGAGCGAGAGCGCGAGACCGAGGGAGTCGAACCCCGGGCCGAGGTTCGCCGAGGTCGCCGGGACCCGGACGCGGACCGCCCGTCCGGCCGGTACAGCGATCTGGGCGCGCACGCCCTCCCCCGGTCCGGACGAGCGGTCGGGGCTCACTCGGCGCCGACCAGTCCGAGCACGTCGGCGATCGACTTGGTGTCGACCGGGACGCTCGTCGGGGCGACCTCGCCACCGTCCGGTGTGCGGAGGGCCCACTGCGGGTCCTTGAGGCCGTGGCCGGTCACCGTGATGACGACCTTGGCGCCCTTCGGCACGACCCCGGCGTCGGCACGCTCCAGGAGCCCGGCGACGCCGATGGCCGATGCGGGCTCGACGAAGACGCCGACCTCGGCCGAGAGGATGCGGTGCGCGGCGAGGATGGCCTCGTCGGTGATCGCGCCGAAGTAGCCGTCGGTCTCGTCACGGGCCTCGAGGGCGAACTGCCACGACGCCGGGTTGCCGATGCGGATCGCCGAGGCGATGGTGTCCGGCTGGCGGACGACCTCGCCGCGGACGATCGGGGCGGACCCCGCGGCCTGGAAGCCGAACATGCGCGGGAGCTTCGACGCGCGACCGGCGGCGACGTCCTCGCGGTACCCGCGGGAGTACGCCGTGTAGTTGCCGGCGTTGCCGACCGGCAGGAAGTGGAAGTCCGGGGCGTCGCCGAGGACGTCGACGACCTCGAACGCCGCGGTCTTCTGGCCCTCGATGCGGTCGTTGTTGACCGAGTTCACCAGGTGCACCGGGTAGTTCGCGGCGAGGTCGCGGGCGATGTCGAGGCAGTCGTCGAAGTTGCCCTGCACCTGCAGCAGCTGGGCGTCGTGGGCGACGGCCTGGCTGAGCTTGCCCATGGCGATCTTGCCCTCGGGGACGAGCACCGCGGCGGTGATGCCGGCGTGCGTGGCGTACGCGGCGGCCGAGGCGCTCGTGTTGCCGGTCGAGGCGCAGATGACCGCCTTCGCACCGTGCTCGACGGCCTTCGAGATCGCCATCGTCATGCCGCGGTCCTTGAACGACCCGGTCGGGTTCATGCCCTCGTACTTGACGTAGACCTCGGCACCCGTGCGCTCGGAGAGCCGGCGCGCCGGGATGAGCGGGGTCCCGCCCTCGCCGAGCGTGACGACGGGCGTCGCCCCGGTGACGTCGAGACGGTCGGCGTACTCGCGCAGGACACCCTGCCACTGGTGGGCCATGAGGCTCCCCTTCTTGTCGGTTCTTGGGTTCGTGGGTCGGCGGGGCTCAGGCGCCGACGACGCGGAGGACGCTCGTGACCTCGACGACGACGTCCTCGTTGCGGAGCGCGACCACGGTCGCGGCGAGGTCGGACTCGCGCGCCAGGTGGGTGCCGATGACGAGGGTCGCGGTCGCGTCGGACCCGGTCGCGACGGTCTGCTCGACGGTCTCGACGCTGACGCCGTGCTTCGCGAGCACCCCGGCGACGGTGGACAGCACGCCGGGTGCGTCCGTCACGTGCAGCGTGATCTGGTAGCGGGTGCGGACGGTGCCGATCGGGAACACCGGCAGCGCCGACTGGGTCGACTCGGCGATGCCGGGGCCGCCGATGACGTGGCGGCGCGCCGCGGACACCAGGTCGCCGAGGACGGCGGAGGCCGTCTCGACGCCGCCGGCACCGGCGCCGTAGAACATGAGGTCGCCGGCGGCCTCGGCCTCGACGAACACGGCGTTCTTCGCCCCGTGGACGCTCGCGAGCGGGTGCGACTCGGGCACGAGCGCCGGGTAGACACGGGCGCTGACGCCCTCGGTGCCCTGCTCGTCGGTGAGCCGCTCGGCCGTGGCGAGGATCTTCACGACGTAGCCGGCCTTCCGCGCCGCGCGGACCTGCTCGATCGTCACCGAGGTGATGCCCTCGCGGTGCACGGCGGCGAGCGGGACCGAGGTGTGGAACGCGAGCGAGGCGAGGATCGCGGCCTTCTGCGCGGCGTCGTAGCCCTCGATGTCCGCGGTCGGGTCGGCCTCGGCGTAGCCGAGCTCGGTGGCCGTCGCGAGGGCGTCCTCGAAGGTCGCGCCCTCGCGGTCCATCAGGTCGAGGATGAAGTTCGTCGTGCCGTTGACGATGCCCATGATCCGCTCGATGCGGTCCCCGGCGAGGGAGTCGTGCAGCGGCCGGATGATCGGGATCGCACCGGCGACGGCGGCCTCGTAGTAGAGCTGCGCGCCCACCTGCTCGGCGACCGCGAAGAGCTCCGGCCCGTGGGTCGCCAGGAGCGCCTTGTTGCCGGTGACGACGTCGGCGCCGGACTGCAGCGCCTGGAGCACGAGGGTCCGCGCCGGCTCGATGCCGCCGATCAGCTCGACGACGATGTCCGCCCCGAGGATGAGCGACGCAGCGTCCGTCGTGAAGAGCTCCTTCGGCAGGTCGACGTCACGAGGGGCGTCGAGGTCGCGGACCGCGATGCCGACGAGCTCGAGGCCGGCCCCGGCGCGCGAGGCGAGCTCGTCGCCGTGTTCGAGGAGCAGCCGCGCCACCTGGGAACCGACCGAGCCGGCTCCGAGCAGCGCGACGCGGACGTTGCGGTATTCGATCATCTGGTGCGGGTCCTGTTCGTGGGGAGTCGGGTCGTCCGAAGGGGCTCAGGCCCCCGGGACCACCCCGGTGTCGCGGGCGAGGAGGTCGTCGATCGACTCGCCACGCACGAGGATACGGGGTACGCCGTCGGCCACCGCCACGACCGGCGGGCGTCCGACGTGGTTGTAGTTGCTCGCCAGGCTCCAGCAGTACGCACCGGTGGCGGCCACGGCGAGGAGGTCCCCGCGGTGCACGTCGCCGGGCAGGTACTCGTCGTTCACGACGATGTCGCCGGACTCGCAGTGCTTCCCGACCACCCGGGTGAGGACCGCGGGGGCGTCCGAGGTCCGGGCGAGCCGGGCCGTGTAGTCGGCGCCGTAGAGGGCCGGTCGGGCGTTGTCGCTCATGCCGCCGTCGACCGACACGAACGTCCGGGTGGCGGGCGCGTGGTCGTCGTCCGCGAGGGTCACCGGCTTGATCGTGCCGACGCGGTAGAGCGTGATCCCGGCGGGCCCGACGATGTAGCGGCCTGGCTCGACCGCGATCTCCGGGACCGGGATGTCCCGCTCCGCGCAGGCCTCGGCGACGATGGTCGCGAGCGCGTCGGCGACGTCCTCCGGCTCGAACGCCGAGTCAGCCTCGGTGTAGTCGATGCCCCAGCCGCCGCCGAGGTTGAGCTCCGGCACCGGCCCGGTCGCGACGAGCGTGGCGTGCACGTCCATCAGACGTCGCGCGGCCTCGCGGAAGCCGGACTCGTCGAAGATCTGCGACCCGATGTGCGAGTGGAGGCCGACGAACACGAGCGACGGCTCGGCCCGGACGGCCTCGGCGGCGGTCACGGCCTCGGTCAGCGGGATGCCGAACTTCTGGTCCTCCCGCGCGGTCGCGAGGTACTCGTGCGTCGACGCGTGCACCCCGCTGTTGATCCGGATGCGCACGCGCTGCACGACCCCGGCGTCGGCCGCGGCACGGGCGACGCGCTGCACTTCCTCGTGGCTGTCGAGGACGATGGTGCCGACGCCGACCGCGACCGCGCGGGCGATCTCGGCGTCCGACTTGTCGTTGCCGTGGAAGCCGAGGAGCGCCGGGTCGACTCCCCCGGCCAGTGCGACCGCGAGCTCGCCGCCGGTGCACACGTCGACGCGCAGGTCGGCAGCGACCATCCACGCAGCGACCTGGGTCGTCAGGAAGGCCTTGCCGGCGTAGTAGACGTGCGCCCGGGTGCCGATGCGCTCGAACGCCTCGGTGAAGGCGTTCCGCACCCGCACGGCCCGCGACTGCACGTCGCGCTCGTCGACCACGTAGAGCGGCGTGCCGAACTCCGCGACGAGGTCCGACGCCGTGACGCCGCCGACGACGAGCTCGCCGTCGTCGGTCCGGGTCGCGGAGGCGGGCCAGATCCGCGCGGTCAGCGCGGAGGGGTCCGTCGGGAACCGCAGGTGCTGCGGGGCAAGGGGGTTCTCGCTCACGGGACCCGATCCTACCGAGCCGAGCCGCGCCTCCTGGCCGTGTGACGCCGGACGGCGCTCAACCGCACGAACCGACCGTCTGCAGCCCCGCCTCGTTGAGCGGCAGCGAGTCCGCCGTGACGCGCACGGTCGCCTCGGACGCCGTGACGTCGAGCGACCGCACGCGGAGCTGCGACGGCAGGAACCGGGCCGTGCAGACCTCGACGGGGACGTTCGTGACCCCCGGGATCGAGTCGACCTTGAGGCCGAGCGACGAGTTCGTGATGCGCACCGTCTTCGGGGTGATCGTGATGCCCTTGCCGTCGTCCTGGGCGGCGACGTCGCCCTTGGCGGCGTAGGTGATGTCGTAACCGAGCACCGCGGTCGTGCCGGAGAGCTCGACACCGCCGTCGACCAGGCTGAGCCGGTCGAAGAGCGGGCTGTACTTCGCCAGGTCCTTCACCGACGACGCCGCCAGGCGGACGTTGCCGTCGACGTCGCGGACGGCACCCTTGCCGTCCACGGGCACGTCGTGCGCCGTGACGTCGGCCGCGAGCGGGATGCCGTCGATCGTGAGCTTCTCGGAGGAGATCTCGACCTCGTCGAGCCGGCCGCCGAGCAGCTGCGGGATGACGATACCCGTCGCGTGCGCCTGGACCTCGCCGGTGGCGCCGGACGGCAGCGACTGCTCGACCTGCTGCGCGATGATGCGGTCGACGACTCCGCGGAGGACGAACTCGGCGACCACGAGCAGCGCGGCGAGCACGACCACGACGACGACGAGCACGACCGGCCAGCGACGGCGCTTCCGGGGGGTGACGGTGGCGGCGGACATGCGTCCCACCTTGCCAGGTGGCCCCGGCAGCGAGCCTGGAGGCGCGGCCCGGCGCGGCGGTGCGGTGCGGTGCGGTGGTGCGGTGCGGTGCGGTGCGGCGTCGAACCACGAATCCGACATCGAACCAGGCCGCGAGGCCGGTTCGATGTCGGATCCGTGGTTCGGAAGGGGCGACCCTACATGCGCTCGGGAGCCGTCACGCCGAGCAGGCCCAGGCCGTTGCGGACGACCTGGCCGGTGGCGTCGTTCAGCCACAGGCGCGTGCGGTGCAGGTCGGTCACGGCCTCGTCCCCGAGCGGGGTGACCCGGCAGGCGTCGTACCAGCGGTGGTAGAGGCCGGCGAGCTGCTCGATGTAGCGCGCGATGCGGTGCGGCTCGCGCAGCTCGGCCGCCTGGCGCACCACGCGCGGGTACTCCGCCAGGGCGCCGAGCAGGGCCCCCTCGGTGTCGTGCGTCAGGAGCGAGGCGTCGAAGGCCGACCGGTCCACCCCGGCGTTCGCGGCGTTGCGGGCGACCGACTGCGTGCGGGCGTGGGCGTACTGGACGTAGAAGACCGGATTGTCGTTCGTGCGCTTCGTGAGCAGGTCGAGGTCGATGTCGATCGACGTGTCACTGGCGAACCGCACGAGGGCGTACCGACCGGCGTCCACACCGACGGCGTCGACGAGGTCCTCCATCGTGACGATCGTGCCGTTGCGCTTCGACATGCGCATCGGCTCGCCGTCCTTGAGCAGGTTCACCATCTGCCCGATGAGGATCTCGAGGTTCTTGCCCGGCTCGTCCCCGAACGCCGCGCACATCGCCATCATCCGGCCGACGTAGCCGTGGTGGTCGGCGCCGAGCATGATGAGGTTCCGCTCGAACCCGCGCTCGCGCTTGTCGAGGTAGTACGCCAGGTCGCCGGCGATGTACGCGGGCTCGCCGTCGGACTTGATGACCACACGGTCGCGGTCGTCGCCGAAGTCGGTCGTGCGGAGCCACTCGGCACCCTCGGCCTCGTACATGACGCCCGAGGCCCGCAGTCGGTCGATGGCGCGCTCGACGGCCTTCGACTCGTGCAGGGCGTTCTCGTGGAAGTACACGTCGAAGTCGACGCCGAAGTCGTGCAGCGACGACTTGATGTCCGCGAACATGAAGTCGACGCCCTCGCGCCGGAAGAGCTCCTGCGCCTCGTCGCGCGGCAGGTCCTTGACGTCGACCGACGGGTCGAGCGTCGCGATCACGCGCGCCGCGATCTCGGCGATGTAGGCGCCGCCGTAGCCGTCCTCGGGCGTCGGCTCGCCGAGGGCGCTCGCGACGAGGGACCGCGCGAAGCGGTCGATCTGCGCGCCGTGGTCGTTGAAGTAGTACTCACGGGTGACGAGGCCGCCCTGCGCCTGGAACACCCGCGCGAGGCTGTCACCCACCGCCGCCCAGCGCACGCCGCCCATGTGGATCGGGCCGGTCGGGTTCGCGGACACGAACTCGAGGTTGATGCGGACGCCGTCGTACAGGTCGCCGTGTCCGAAGGACTCGCCGCCCTCGACGATGGTGCGCGCGATCTCGCCGGCGGCCGCGGCCTCGAGCGTGATGTTGATGAACCCCGGTCCGGCGACGTCGACCGAGGCCACGCCGTCGAGCTCGGTCAGCTCGCCGGCGATCTCGGTCGCCAGCTCGCGCGGGTTCGTCCCGAGCCGCTTCGCGAGCTGCATCGCCGCGTTCGAGGCCCAGTCGCCGTGCGCGCGGTTCTTCGGACGTTCGAGAGCCGCGTGCGACTCCTCGACGGTCACGGTGTCGGACGCGCCTCGTCGCTCGACGATCCCGGTCAGGATCGACAGGTACGCGGCGGAGAGTTCGGCAGGAGTCACGAGGGTCGAGTCTACCGGGACGCACAGGTCCTCCCCGGTCGATGCACCATCATGTCGGGATGACCACCCGCAGCCGCGTCCGGGCGATCAGCGTCGCCCTCCTCACCGTGTCCGCGTCCGTCGTCCTCGTCGGCTGCTCCGGCGGCGGCTCGGGCGGCGCCACGCCGAGTGCGACCGCGGGTCCGATCGGCAAGCGGGTCGCGCAGACGTGCGCCGAGCTCCTGCCCGCCGAGTCCCTCGCCGTGTACGGGAAGACCTTCACCCTCGACGACGACTTCGCGCCGGAGAAGGGCACACCGGCCGCCCGGATCGCCGAGCAGCGGGGGCGCGTGTGCCACTGGAGCGCAACCGACGACGCCGCGACGACCATCACGCTCGCCGTCGCCGACCTGCCTGAGAAGTCGCTCACGAACCTCAAGGACGCGCTCTACGAACGGGGCGGGTCCGTGCCGACGTACCGGGTCGAGGGGTACTTCTCGCTCACCGACGGCGTCGGCCGTGCGGACGCCTTCGCCGACCCGTACTGGATCACCGCGACCTCGACGCTCTTCACCGAGCCCGGCGGTGCGCAGCCCGTCGTCGACGCGGTGCGGGGCGTCCTGCAGCCGACCGCGTCCGCAACCCCGGCCGGCTGACCATCTGCCCCCGTCCGCGTCCGCGTCGGCCTCGGGGGCCCCGGCGGGATCGGGCGTGCCGGCCGGGAACGGGCGTACCTGGTCCATTTTTTCGACCGGGTACGCCCGTTCCCACCTTCCATCGCGCGCGTTCTGGGAAGGACCGATCGCGACACGCGTGGTCTCGGGCAGCCGTGCGGACCTGCTACGGTTGATCTCACCCAGGGCCCCCATAGCTCAGGGGATAGAGCACTGCCCTCCGGAGGCAGGGGCGGAGGTTCGAATCCTCCTGGGGGCACAGTGACATTTCCGCGGAAGCAGACGACTTCGCTCCGCGCAGGCGGCTGCCCGCGATGCCGGCTTCGCCGACCTTGCCTTCGGGGCCGGTCGGGGCGGGGCCTCGCGATGCCGGCTTCGCCGACCTTCACTCCGGGGGCGGTCGGGGCGGGGCCATCACGATGCTGGTTCCGCCGACCTTCCGTCTGGAGCGGCTGGGGCACGGGCGTCGGGGCGGGGCCGCCGCGGCGCGTGCGTGCTCGGGTAGCGTCGGGCGCATGACGATGGTGTTCCCGGAACCTGACGTCGCTCCGCTCCGAGGCGGCCCGACACTCCGGTGGGGCGTGATCGGCCCCGGCACCATCGCGAACGACTTCACCGCCACGCTCCACGCCGCGTCCGACCAGCGCGTCGTCGCCGTGGGCTCCCGCTCCCCCGAGCGCGCCGCCGCCTTCGCCCGCCGCCACGGCATCCCCGGGGTGCACGGCTCGTACGAGGCGCTCGTCGCCGACCCCGCCGTCGACGTCGTGTACGTCGCATCGCCGCACCCGCAGCACCTCGGCCACGCCCTGCTCGCGATCGCCGCCGGCAAGCACGTCCTCGTCGAGAAGCCGATGACCACCTCCGAGGCGGACACCCGGACCCTCGCCGACGCCGCCCGCCGCGCCGGGGTGTTCGCGATGGAGGCGATGTGGACCCGGTACCTGCCGGGCACCACGGTCGTCGCGAGGCTGCTCGCCGACGGCGTCCTCGGCGACGTCCACCTCGTGTCCGTCGACGTCGGCTGGCCGCACGAGCCCGACCCCGCCGACCGCATGTTCGACCCGGCCGCCGGCGGCGGCGCCCTCCTCGACGCCGGTGTCTACGGACACTGGTTCGCACGCTTCGCCACCGGCGCCCCGGTGACCCGGCGCACGACCGGTGCGGTCTCGGGACGCGGGGTGGACCTCCAGTCCGTCACCGTGTCGACGGCCGCTGGCGGCGCGCAGACGGTCGTGACCACGACGATGACGGCGTGGACGCCGGGACTCGCGGTCATCGCGGGCAGCACCGCCACCGTGCGCTACACGGACCACTTTGTGTTCCCGGCGTCGTTCGCGCTGCACCACGGCGCCGAGGCGGTGCACTGGGCGGACACCAGCGGCCTGCGGGGACGGGAGGGCCTCGTCTGGCAGGCCGCGGCGCTGGCGCGCTCCGTCGCCGAGGGGCGCACCGAGTCGCCGCTGCACTCCCTCGACGACTCGATCGGGCTCGCCGCGACGCTCGACGCGGCGCGAGCGTCGCTCGGTCCGGCGCGAGCGATGCCCGACGCACCCGCGTCGCTGGATCCGGCGCGAGCGATGCCCGACGCACCGGCCTCGCTCGGTCCGGCGCGAGCGATGCCCGACGCACCGGCGTCGCTCGGTCCGGGCACGGCAGCCCCGGGAGTTTCCGGACGCGACACCTCCACCCCCTAGGATCACGGGCCGGTCGACCCCGCACGCGACCGGGAAGAGGACTCGATGACCGCAGCCACCGGGAACCCGCAGCACGAACTCGCCCGCGGCGACCGTGCACCGGCACCACGGACGTTGCTCGACGTCCTCACCGCGACCGCCGCCGAGCACCCCGACGCCACCGCGCTCGAGGACCCGGCCGGCACCCTCGACTACGCGACGCTCGTCCGGCGGGTGCAGGAGCAGGCCGACGACCTCGCCCGACGCGGGGTCCGACGGGGCGACCGGGTCGGCGTACGGATCCCCTCCGGTGGACGCGACCTGTACGTGTCGATCCTGGCGGTGCTCGCCGCCGGCGCCGCGTACGTCCCGGTGGACGCGGACGACCCCGAGGAACGCGCGACCCTGGTGTTCGGCGAGGCCGACGTCGTGGGCGTCATCGGAGCCGGCGGCGTCCTGCGCGACCGCGACGGCGGCGAACTGCCCGTGACGGACCCCGCGGCGAGCGCCGCACTCCCCCACGAGGACGACGATGCGTGGATCATCTTCACGTCCGGGTCCACGGGTGTGCCGAAGGGCGTGGCGGTCACCCACCGCAGTGCTGCGGCGTTCGTGGACGCCGAGGCGCGGATGTTCCTGCAGGCCGCACCGATCGGTCCGGGCGACCGGGTGCTGGCGGGGCTGAGCGTGGCGTTCGACGCGTCCTGCGAGGAGATGTGGCTGGCGTGGGGGCACGGTGCCGCTCTGGTGCCGGCGCCCCGGTCACTGGTGCGGACGGGGGTGGACCTCGGTCCGTGGTTGATCGCGCACGGGATCACGGTGGTGTCGACGGTGCCGACGCTCGCGGCGCTGTGGCCGGACGACGCGCTGGAGCAGGTGCGGCTGGTGATCTTCGGGGGTGAGGCGTGTCCGCCGGAGCTCGCGGCGCGGATCGCGAGCCGCCACCGGGAGGTCTGGAACACGTACGGGCCGACCGAGGCGACGGTGGTGGCGTGCGGGTCGTTGCTGGACGGGAGCACGCCGGTGCGGATCGGGTTGCCGCTCGACGGCTGGGACCTGGCGGTGGTGGACGCGGCGGGGGCCCGGGTCGCGCCCGGCGAGGTCGGGGAGCTCGTGATCGGCGGTGTCGGGTTGGGGCGGTACCTGGACCCGGCGAAGGACGCCGAGAAGTACGCGCCGTTCCCGGAGCTCGGGTGGGAGCGGGCGTACCGGAGCGGTGACCTGGTGCGGTACGAGCCCGAGGGGCTGGTGTTCCAGGGTCGTGCGGACGACCAGGTGAAGCTCGGTGGTCGTCGGATCGAGCTGGGCGAGATCGATGCGGCGTTGCAGGCGCTCCCGGACGTGGCCGGTGGTGCCGCGGTGGTGCAGCGGACGCCGGCGGGCAACCAGGTGCTGGTCGGGTACGTGGCGCCGGCGGCGGGTGTCCCGGTGGACGTGGCGGCGGCGAACGCGCGGTTGCGGGCGGAGCTCCCGGCGGCGCTGGTCCCCCTGCTGGCGGTGGTGGACTCGTTGCCGACGCGGACCTCGGGCAAGGTGGACCGGGCTGCGCTCCCGTGGCCGTTGCCGGGGTCGTCGGACGCGGCGCTGCTGCCGGACACGGTGGCGTGGATCGCGGAGCGGTGGTCGGCGATCCTGGGGGTGCCGGTGGGGAGCGTCGACGACGACTTCTTCGCGCACGGCGGCGGGTCCCTGACGGCGGCGCAGCTGGTGTCGGCGATCCGTGAGCGCTTCCCGACGACGACGGTGGCGGACGTGTACGACCACCCGAGGATCGGGGCGCTGGCGGATGTGCTGGACGATTCGGGTCCGGTGGTCTCCGTCCCGCGTGACGTCCGGCCGGTCCCTCCGGTGACGGGGTTCGCGATGACGCTGCTGGGGGTGCCGCTGCAGGTGCTCCGCGGGCTGCGGGTGCTGACCTGGACGGCGTTGGTCGCGGCGGTGCTGCACGCGACGACCCTGCCGTTCGTCCCGGTGGTGCCGTGGCCGGTGCTCGTCGCGGCGCTGGTGCTGTTCGTGACGCCGGCGGGGAAGATGGCCGTGACGGTCGTCCTGGTCCGGCTGGTGCTCGCGGGGGTCCGACCGGGTGACCATCCCCGGGGTGGTCAGGTGCACGTGCGGGTGTGGTTGGCGGAGCGGATCGCCGAGGCGGTGGACGGCCCGTCGACCGCGGGTGCGCCGTGGATCAGTTACTACGCGCGGGCGCTGGGTGCGTCGATCGGTCGGGACGTCGACCTGCACGCGTTGCCGCCGGTCACCGGCATGCTGACGATCGGCAAGCGTGCGTCGGTGGAGCCGGAGGTGGACCTGGCCGGGCACTGGGTCGACGGGGACGTGTTCCGGCTGGGCCGGGTCCGGATCGACGCGGACGCGGTGGTGCACAGCCGGACGACGCTGCTGCCGGGTGCGCACGTCGGGGTGGGTGCCGAGGTCGAGGCGGGGTCCGCGGTCGCGGACCGGGTGCCGGACGGGGAACGGTGGGCGGGGTCGCCGGCGGAGCGCGTCGGGTCGGCTCGGCACGACCGGGAGGCGCGGCCGCCGTCGCGACGCCGGTGGCTGCTGGCGTACGGGGCCGGGTCCCTGGCCGTGGCCGGGTTGCCGGTGGTCGGTGCGGCCGCGGGGGTGGCGCTGGTGTGGCTGCTCGTCGGTCGCGCGGACTCGCTCGGGGACGCCGTGCTGCGCGCGCTGGCGTGGGTGCCGCTCGGGACCGTGGCCGCGGGTGTCGTGTACGCGGGCCTGGTGGTGGCCGCGGTGCGGTTGCTCGGCATCGGTCTGCACGAGGGTCGCCACCCGGTCCGTTCCCGGATCGGGTGGCAGGTGTGGACGACCGAACGGATCCTCGACGGCGCGCGGACGCTGCTGTTCCCGGTGTACGCGTCGCTCGTGACCCCGCTGTGGCTCCGCCTGCTCGGGGCCCGGGTGGGGCGGAACACCGAGATCTCGACGGTCCTGCTCATCCCGGCGCTCACGCAGATCGCGTCCGGGGCGTTCCTCGCCGACGACACGATGGTCGCGACGTACGAGCTCGGTGGTGGTCGGGTGCGGATCGGGCGGTCGAAGGTGGGGCGTCGGGCGTTCCTCGGCAACAGTGGGATGACGGGTGCCGGTCGGTCGGTGCCTCGTGAGGCGCTGGTGGCGGTGCTGTCCGCCGTCCCGAAGAAGGCGAAGCGCGGATCGTCGTGGCTCGGCTCTCCCCCGGTGCGGCTTCGGCGCGCCACGGCGGAGTTCGACGAGGAGCGCACGTTCCGGCCGCCGCGGTCCCTCAAGGTCGCGCGCGGCTGCTGGGAACTCCTGCGTCTGGTCGCCCCGATGGTGTCCGCGGGGATCGCGCTCGGGGTCGTCGGCACGCTCCTCGCGCTCTGGACGGCCGTGGGCATCGGGTGGACGGTGCTGCTCGCCGGGCCGGTGCTCATCGTCGCCGGTGCCGTCGCGGCGGTGGTGTCGACGATCGCGAAGTGGTCCTTCGTCGGCCGGATCGCCGCCCTCGAGCACCCGCTGTGGTCGTCGTTCGTGTGGCGGAACGAGGTGCAGGACACGTTCGTCGAGACGGTGGCGCGTCCGTGGTTCGCCGAGCAGGCCACGGGGACGCCGGCCCTCGCGGCGTGGCTCCGCAGTCTCGGAGCGACCATCGGCCGCGGCACCTGGATCGAGACGTACTGGTTGCCGGAGGCCGACCTCGTGACGATCGGGTCCGGTGCGGCCGTCGCGCGGGGCACGGTCGTGCAGACGCACCTGTTCCACGACCGGGTGATGCAGCTCGACGAGGTCCGCCTCGACCCGGGCGCGACGCTCGGTCCGCACAGCGTGGTGCTGCCGGCGGCGGGCATCGGGCCGGGGGCGACCGTGGGGCCGGCCTCGCTCGTGATGCGCGGGGAGCAGGTGCCCGGTGGGACGCACTGGTCGGGGAACCCGATCGCTCCGTGGACATCGGCGCCGCGGGTGCCGGCGCGGTCGTCCGCCGAGCACGTCGCCGTGGCAGACTCGACGGCACCGTGAAGCCCGCCTCGACGAACCCAGACGCCGACCCGTACACCCCGCACAGCGGCGACCGACGGTGGAGCGCCCACCACTACGAGCTCCGACTGGAGTACCGCGTCGCGACGAACCGCCTCGACGCCACCGCGACGATCACCGGCCGTGCGCACGAGGACCTCGATCGCATCGTCCTCGACCTGCACGGCATGACGGTCGACCGGGTGGACGTCGACGGCAAACGGGCGAAGAAGCACACGACCGCGACGCACAAGCTCACCGTGGCCCCGGCCGAGCCCGTCGCCGCCGGCACGGAGTTCACCGTCCACGTGCGGTACCGCGGCACACCGGACCCGCTCCGCAGCCCGTGGGGGCAGAATCGGCTGGAAAGAACTGACCGACGGCGTCTTCGTCGCCGCGCAGCCCA
>NZ_BACZ01000641.1 GCF_000333375.1 Curtobacterium sp. B18 | reverse complement strand
AGCGTGTTGCCGATCGGCAGCGACACGATCGCCACGCCCTGCCACGCGAGGATGCCCGCGGCGATGATCTGCCCGGCGAGCTTCGTCATCCAGTCGAGGTCCCAGATGTCGTCGGCGACGCCGAGGACCACGATGATGGTCGCCCCCGCGAGGACGGCGATCACGCGCCCCGGCTCGGAGAACACCAGCCGGAAGTAGTCGGTGCCGGCGATCGACGGGAACAGGAACCACGCCGCGAGCATCGCCACGATGACGCCGAGGTACATCGCGATGCCGCCGAGCCGCGGGGTCGGCGTGCGGTGCACGTCACGCTCCCGGACCTTCGGGTACCACTTGTACTTCAGCCCCAGCTTCCAGACGACCCAGCTGACGCAGAAGCTCACCACGGCCGCGATGGCCCCGGCGAGCAGGTAGTACTTCATCCGACCAGGTCGGCTCCGACGACCCTGGTGATCTCGTCGTCCGGGATCACACCGTGGCGCACGATCCGGAGCTTCCCGCCGTCGGACAGCCCGGTGGCGTCGACGATCGTGGAGCCCGTGGATGCCTCGAAGCCCTCGTGCGCGGTGATCGGACCGCCGTCGAGGTACACGGCGACGCTGTCGCCGAGCATCGCCTCGGCCTGGTCCGCGTCCATCGCGGCCGGGTCCCCCGTCGAGTTCGCGGAGGACACCGCGAGCGGCCCGACCTCCTGCAGGAGCTCGAGGGCGATGCGGGAGTCCGGCATGCGGAGCGCGACGGTGCCGCGGGTCTCGCCGAGGTCCCAGTCGAGCGACGGCTGGGCGCGGAGGATCACGGTGAGGCCACCCGGCCAGAACTCGTCGACGAGGTCCCGCACCTGCTGCGGGATGTCGCTCGCGAGCGCGTCGAGGGTGGGCGGACCGGGGATGAGGACCGGCGGCGGCGACTGCCGGGTCCGGCCCTTCGCGTCGAGCAGGCGCTGGACGGCGGCCGCGCTGAAGGCGTCCGCGGCCACGCCGTAGACGGTGTCGGTGGGGACGACGACGAGCTCCCCGCGTCCGAGAGCGGCACGTGCGAGCCGCATCCCGGTCAGGAGCCCGTCGGAGTCGGTGCAGTCGTATCGGGATGCCATGACTCGACGATGATAGTGCGACACAATGGGTGGCATCGTGAACGAGACCCCTGCGCCCCGCCTCCTGTTCCTCTTCGACATGGACGAGGTCCTCGTCCGGTACGACTGGAAGGTGCGGATGGCCGCCCTCGCCGAGTTCACCGGGCACGACTTCGACGAGCTCCGTCGGCGGTGGTGGGACTGCGGCAACGAACAGCGCGCCGAGGCCGGCGGGTACGCCGACGGCGACGAGTACCTGGCCGCCTTCGCCGAGGCGATGGACTGCGACGTCCCCGAAGCCGAGTGGGCGCGGATCCGCGGCGCCGCGATGACCGAGCTGCCCGACCGCATCGAGGCGGTGCGCGTCGCGAGCGAGCACGGACGGGTCGGGCTGCTGACGAACAACGGGCCGCTGGCCGGCCGCTGGATCCACCGCTGGACGCCGTCGCTCGCGCCGCTCTTCGGCGAGCACCTCGACACGACGAGCAACTTCGGTGCGCGGAAGCCCGAGCCCGAGGTCTACCGCCGGGCCCTCGAGCACCACGGCGTGCCCGCCGAGCGCACGTTCTTCGCGGACGACATGCCGATCAACGTCGAGGGCGCCCGGAGCGTGGGCATCCACGCGGTGCTCGTCGAGGAGCACACGGACCTCCGCGAAGCCGTCCTCGCCTTCGTCGCGGAGCAGTACGTCGCCGCACCCGTCGCGTAGGTCCCCGACCGCTGCGCGATCCTTCCCATCACGCGCGCAGTGGGAAGCGGAATCGCGCGTACCGGGCCGAACGGAACGACCCGGTACGCGCGAAGAGGCCGACCACGCGCCGACTGGCTCTGGCTGACGGCCGTGAGCTGACCGTCGAACGTGATCTGCGCCTCCAGGTCCGGACCGCCGCGCGATCCTTCCCATCACGCGCGCAGTGGAAAGCGGAATTGCGCGTACCGGGCCGAACGGAACGACCCGGTACGCGCGAAGAGACCGACCACGCGCGGAACGGCTCACAGGAGCGCACGTCGACGGCGGCCAGGAGGCGCGGCTCGGCCCCGGCTAGCGGGTCGCGGTGGTCGTGCGGTCGCGGCCGGTCAGGTCGACGTGCGTCTCCGGGGACCGGAACCCACGGCGCGACAGGACCTCGCGCACGCCGGCGCCCTGCGGTTCGGCGTGCTCGATGACGAGCACGCCCCCGGGCACCAGGAGGCGCCAGGCGGTGTCCGCCAAGGCACGCACCGCGTCGAGGCCGTCCGGCCCGCCGTAGAGCGCCATCGCGGGATCGTGGTCGCGGACCTCTGGGTCGATCGGCACCGCGTCGTCCGGCACGTAGGGCGGGTTCGACACGACGACCGACACCGTGCCGTCGAGCTCCGGCAGCGCGTCGGCGAGGTCGCCCTCCACCAGGCGGACCGTCCCACCGTGGGCCGCGACGTTGCGCCGGGTCCACGGCAGTGCCTCGACCGAGCGTTCGACCGCGTACACGACCGCGTTCGGCACCTCGGTGTCCATGGCGATCGCGATCGCGCCGCTGCCGGAACCGAGGTCGACCGCGACCGGTGCCGGCACGGCCACCGCGCGGAGTGCGTCGATGCCGAACTGCACGACGCCCTCGGTCTCGGGCCGCGGGACGAACACGCCGGGTCCGACGGCCAGCGTGAGCGCGCGGAAGTGCGCCTCGCCGGTGATGTGCTGGAGCGGCTCGCGGGTGGCACGTCGGGCGACGGCGTGCCGGAAGCGCTCGACGTGCTCCGGAGCGATCGCACCCCCGGTCATCGCGCGGGCCTGCACGGCACCGCGCGAGGTGTCGGTCGCCCAGGCGAGCAGCAGCTCGGCGTCCACCTGCGGGGTCGGGACGCCGGCCGCGTCGAACGCCGCGGCCGCCTCGCGCAGGAGGCGGTCCGCGGCGAACGCGACGGGCGTGTCGGAGGTGATCCGTGCCTCCAGGGCTACGCGTCCTGGTCGCCGATGGCGGCCAGTCGTGCTTCTTCGTCCGCCTGGATGGCGGACTGGATGACGGGCTCGAGGGCGCCGTTCATGACGCGGTCCAGGTCGTACGCCTTGTACCCGGTGCGGTGGTCCGCGATGCGGTTCTCCGGGAAGTTGTACGTGCGGATGCGCTCCGAACGGTCCATGCCACGGATCTGCGACTTGCGCGCGTCCGAGGCGATGGCGTCGAGCTCCTCCTGCTGCTTCGCGAGGATGCGGGCGCGCAGCACGCGCATGCCGGCCTCGCGGTTCTGCAGCTGCGACTTCTCGTTCTGCATCGCCACCGTGATGCCCGTGGGCAGGTGGGTGATGCGGACCGCGGAGTCGGTCGTGTTGACGGACTGCCCGCCGGGGCCCGAGGACCGGTACACGTCGATCTTGAGGTCGTTCTGGTTGATCTGGACCTCTTCGGGCTCGTCGACCTCGGGGAAGACGAGGACGCCGGTCGTCGAGGTGTGGATGCGCCCCTGCGACTCGGTCGCCGGCACGCGCTGCACGCGGTGGACGCCGCCCTCGTACTTCAGGTGCGCCCAGACACCCTGGGACGGGTCGGTCGCGTTCGACTTGATCGCGACCTGGACGTCCTTGTAGCCGCCGAGGTCGGACTCGGTGCGCTCGAGCATCTCGATCTTCCAGCCCTTGGACTCGGCGTAGTGCGAGTACATGCGCAGGAGGTCGGCCGCGAACAGCGCCGACTCCTCGCCGCCCTCGCCGCCCTTGATCTCCATGATCACGTCGCGCCCGTCGTCGGGGTCGCGCGGGATGAGCAGCCGGCGGAGACGCTCCTGGCGCTCCGTCAGCTGCTCCTCGAGCGCCGGGACCTCGTCCGCGAACGCCTCGTCCTCACGCGCGAGCTCCTGGGCGGCGGCGAGGTCGTCCCCCGCCGCCTTCCAGGACTCGTACGCGGACTTGATCTGGTTGAGTTCGGCGTACCGCCGGTTCACCTTCTTCGCGCGGGCCGCATCGGCGTGGAGCGCGGGGTCCGACAGCTGCTGCGTCAGGTCCTCGTGTTCCGCCAGCAGCCCTGCCACCGACTCGAACACGCGTTACTCCTGGTGGCCGTTGTGGTGCCCACCGGTCGTGGGGACCGACTTCTGCACCTGGACCAGGAACTCGACGTTCGACTGCGTCTCCTTGAGGTTCCGCAGCACGATCTCGAGGGCCTGCTGCGGGTCGAGCCCGGCGAGGGCACGGCGCAGTCGCCACGTGATCTTGACCTCGTCGGCGGAGAGCAGCTGCTCCTCGCGACGGGTGCCGGAGGCGTTGACGTCCACGGCCGGGAAGATCCGCTTGTCGGCGAGGTGCCGGTTGAGGCGGAGCTCCATGTTGCCGGTGCCCTTGAACTCCTCGAAGATCACCTCGTCCATCTTCGACCCGGTCTCGACGAGCGCCGTCGCGAGGATGGTCAGCGAGCCGCCGTCCTCGATGTTGCGCGCGGCGCCGAAGAAGCGCTTCGGCGGGTACAGGGCCGACGAGTCGACGCCACCGGAGAGCACGCGACCGGAGGCCGGCGTCGCCAGGTTGTAGGCGCGGCCCAGACGGGTGATCGAGTCGAGGAGCAGGACCACGTCGTGCCCGAGCTCGACGAGGCGCTTCGCACGCTCGATGGCGAGCTCGGCGACCGTGGTGTGGTCCTCGGCGGGACGGTCGAAGGTCGAGGCGATGACCTCGCCCTTCACCGTGCGCTGCATGTCGGTGACCTCTTCGGGCCGCTCGTCCACCAGGACGACCATGAGGTGCGCCTCGGGGTTGTTCTTGGCGATCGCGTTCGCGATGGCCTGCAGCACGACGGTCTTGCCGGCCTTCGGCGGGGACACGATCAGGCCGCGCTGGCCCTTGCCGATCGGCGACACGAGGTCGATGATCCGGGTGCTGAGCTTCGACGGCTCGGTCTCGAGACGCAGGCGCTCGTTCGGGTACAGCGGCGTGAGGTCCTGGAAGTCGACGCGCGCGGCGGCCTCGTCGGCGGTCTGCCCGTTGACCGAGTCGACCTTGACGAGCGCGTTGTACTTCTGGCGGCTCTGCTGCTCGTTGTCCCGCGGCTGCTTGATCGCGCCGACGACCGCGTCGCCCTTGCGCAGGTGGTACTTCTTCACCTGGCCGAGCGAGACGTAGACGTCGTTCGGCCCGGGCAGGTACCCGGTGGTGCGGACGAAGGCGTAGTTGTCGAGGACGTCGAGGATGCCCGCGATCGGGATGAGGACGTCGTCCTCGGTGATCTCCGGCTCGAACTCGTCGTTCTGCCCGCCGCGGCCGCGCTTGCGGTCACGCTGACGACGGCTGCGGCCACCCTCGGTCTCGTCGGCGACCTGCTGGGCCGGCTGCTGCTTCTGCTGGCCCTGCTGCTTCTGCTGGCCGTTCTGCCGGTTCGCGTCGTTCCGGTCGTCCTGCTGGGCGTTCTTCTGGTCGCCCTGCTGGCCGTTCTGACCGTTCTGGCCGTTCTTCTGGCCGTTGTCGTTCTTCGGCGCGGCGTCGCGACCGTTCTGGTCGCCGCCCTGCTCGCCGTTCTCGGCGTTCTGGCCACGGCCACGACCCCGACCGCGGCTGCGACGACCGCGACGCGAACCGCCCTCGCCCTGCTGGTCGTTCTGGTCGCCCTGGTCGTTCTGGTCGCCCTGGTCGGTGGACTGGTCCTGCTGCGCGGCGGCGTCCTGCTGGGCCGGCTGCTCGGCCTGGTCCCGCGGCTGCTCGGTGCGCTCGGCACGCTCGGCCTGCTGGCCGTTCTGCTGCGCGCGCTGGCCGCGCCCGCGACGCTGGCCGCCGGTCTCCGCGGCTTCCTGCGCGTCCTTCTCGGCGCGGACCTGGTCGAGCCCGGCGAGGAGGTCCTCGGTGCCGGTGTGTCCGGCGTTCGTGTGCTCGGCGGCCGACGTCGGCGCCGCGTTCACGGTGCCGCCGGAGGAGGCACGGCGCGAACGGCGGGCACGCGAGGAGGCGGGCTGCTCGGCCGGGGCCTCGGTGGTCGCCGGTGCGTCTGCGACGGCCTCGGCAGCGGGTGCCTCGGTCGGCTCCGGCAGCGTCGGCTGCTCGGCCACGGGGGCCTCGACCGCGGGTGCGGCCGACTCGGTCGTGGCGTCGTCCGTCGCCGGACGCTTGTCCTCGATCGAGGCGATGAGGTCGCCCTTGCGGAGCTTCGAGAGCCCCGTGATGCCGAGGGAGGAGGCGATGCGCTGGAGTTCCGGGAGCCGGAGGGCGCGCAGATCGCTGGGGATCTCCACCTGGGTGGAGTCGTTGACGTTCGTCAAGGTCGGTGTTTCCTTTCGAACCGCAGAACGCGGAGAGTTTCCACCGTCCCGGATGCATGGGTGTGCATCGACCGCCGTTCAGACGACGGACCGGGATTCGGTGATCTGAAAGAGATTGCCCCCGCGCACCGGACCCTGCATGGCGAGGAAAGTCCTGCTGCCTACGCGGGTTCGGCTTGGAGCGCCGAGTGCGGCACCACTGTAGCACCACCCAGGTCGACGGCCAGCATGAGCGCCCGCCAGTCGGATTCCCCGTGTCGCGACACGAGGTCGGCGGCGGTGAGTCGCTGAGCGGGATCGCTGCCGAGGACCAGGAGGCTCGGGCCGGCTCCGGAGACGACCGCCGCGAGTCCGTGCTGCCGCAGCAGGCCGATCAGGGCGTCGGTCTCCGGCATGGCGCTGGCGCGGTACGCCTGGTGCAACCGGTCCTCGGTCGCGGCCAGCAGGAGCTCGGGGCTCTGGATGAGCGCCGCCACCTCGTTCGGCGTCGACTTCGTGAACCCGAAGCCGAAGGGCTTCTACTGGGGCATCTACTCGTGGGAGAACGCCGGCCAGATCTCCGGTGACGTGATCCTGCTCTCGCAGCAGGGCTACCAGGTCGCCGACCTCGAGAAGCAGCCGACGTTCGCCGACAACGCGGCCCTCGAAGCGGGTCAGGTCCACAGCTGGACCT
>NZ_BACZ01000642.1 GCF_000333375.1 Curtobacterium sp. B18 | reverse complement strand
GGGCCGCCCGCGCCTCCCGTGGGTCGTCGGCACCGTCCGCGAGAGGATGGCCGGGTGCGCACCGCGACCAGCCTGCTCGACGCCCTCGTCCGACACGTCGACGCCTCGGGCTTCGCCGCCCACGGTCTGCACGTCCTGGTCGGCGACGACACCGCCGAGCACCACTGGACGCCCGACGTCCGGCGCGAGGTGCACTCGGTCGCGAAGGGGATCGCGGTCCTCGCCACGGGGATCGCCGCCGACGACGGGCTGGTCGACGTCGACGCCCCGGTGTCGGTCTCGCTCCCCGACGTCCGGTACGGCCCGGGGACGGACGCGGTCACCCTGCGCCACCTGCTGACCATGACGAGCGGCGTCGACATGCCGTGGTCGGCGACCGAGCTGCACGACTGGCCGGACCTCGCGCTGGAGTTCCTCGGGCGACCGTCACGCGGTCGCGTGTTCCAGTACGCGAACGCCAGCACCTACATGGCGATGCGGGTGCTCGAGACGCACGTCGGCGACGTCGGCACGTTCGTGTCCCGTCGCCTGTTCGACCCGCTCGGCATCCACGACGTCTCTTGGGCCCGCTGTGCGAACGGCCACGTCGCCGGGGGCGAGGGCCTCGCGATGCGCACCGGTGAGCTCGCTCGGATCGGGCGGCTCGTCCGCGACCGCGGCGAACACGACGGCCGTCTGGTCGTGGGTGCCCGCTGGTGCGACGCGATGCACACCGACTGGGTCGAGCGCGACGGCACGGGGCCGGGCTACGAGCGGTACGCGATGGCGGGGTGGGACGGCCCCGGGCGGCTCTGGCGGCTGCACGGCGCGTACGGGCAGATGCTGCTCTTCGACGGGGACACGGTGGTGACCGTCACGGCCGACGACCACCTCGGCGCGGACGCGTTCGCCGGGGCGGTCGCGGACGAGCTGGAGCGTCAGGGGCCGACCGGCACCTGACGGCCGGGCGTCAGCGCCGACGTCGCGTGGACAGCAGCCCGCCGAACACCAGCACCACCGCCACGCAGAAGACGATCAGTCCCGCGGGGTCGAAGCCGTCGAAGTTCATCGTTCCTCCCGATGTGTCGCCCCGACACTACGACCGCGTCGCTCGACGCGTGCGGTGACCCGGGTCCGTCCGCATTCCGGGTCGCACAGGGTCGTCCGGTCTGCGCATCCGGTCCCGCCGTCGTGCGCATGTGCGCGCGCTGCGAGCGCCCGGGCCGCGCTGGTGCGATGATGATCCGCGGCCGTCGCCCCGACGGCGAGGACGCCGTCGCCGGACGGCGAGGAGACGGAAGTGACGAGCGTGACCGAGACCCGCTCTCAGACCCCGACGACCGAGACCACCGACGACGCCGGAACGCACGGCCCAGCGAAGGGCATCGCCGCCCTCGCCCTGGCCGCGCTCGGTGTCGTCTTCGGCGACATCGGCACGAGCCCGCTGTACGCGTTGCGCACCGTGTTCACGATCGACGGCGGCATCGTGCAGGCGAACCAGGAGGACGTCTACGGGGTGATCTCGATGATGTTCTGGAGCATCACGGTCATCGTGTCGATCAAGTACGTCCTCGTGCTCATGCGCGCCGACAACAACGGCGAGGGCGGGGTCATGGCGCTCGCCGCGCTGGCCCGGCGGCTGTACGCCAAGCGGCGCGGGGGAGCGACGATCTTCCTCGTCATCGGGATCGTCGGCGTCTCGCTCTTCTACGGCGACTCGGTCATCACCCCGGCCGTGTCCGTGCTCTCCGCCGTCGAGGGCCTGCAGACGGCGGCCCCCTCGGTGGAACACCTCATCGTGCCGATCGCCGCGGTCATCCTCGTGCTGCTGTTCGCGGTGCAGCGGTTCGGCACCGGCAAGGTCGGCAACCTGTTCGGCCCGGTCATGCTGCTCTGGTTCGTCGTCATCGCCGCTGCCGGCGTTCCGCACATCCTGGCGCACCCGGGTGTCCTGCAGGGCCTCTCGCCCACCTGGGCCATCGCCTTCCTCATCGCCCACCCGTACATCACGTTCGTCGCGATGGGTGCGGTCGTGCTCGTGATCACCGGAGCCGAGGCCCTCTACGCCGACATGGGCCACTTCGGTCGGAAGCCGATCATGCGGGCCTGGTTCTTCGTCGTGTTCCCGGCGCTCGTGCTGAACTACCTCGGCCAGGCGTCGCTCGTGCTGAACCAGCCGGGGGCGGCGAAGGACCCGTTCTTCCTGCTGTTCCCGAGCGCGCTGCAGATCCCCGTCGTGATCCTCGCGACGATGGCGACCGTCATCGCCAGCCAGGCCGTCATCTCCGGGGCGTTCTCGCTGAGCCGCCAGGCCGTGCAGCTCGGGCTGCTGCCGCCGCTGACCATCCGCCAGACCTCACGGCAGGAGGGCGGGCAGATCTACCTGCCGGCCGTCAACCTCCTGCTGTTCATCGGGGTGCTGGCCGTCATGCTCGCGTTCCGGTCCTCGGCGAGCCTCGCCACCGCCTACGGGGTGTCCGTCACCGGTGCGCTCGTCGTCGACACGCTCCTGCTGCTCCTCGTGGTGAAGCCGCTCTGGCAGTGGAAGACGTGGAAGCTCGTGGTCGCCGCGATCGCCTTCGGCGGACTCGAGCTGACGTTCCTCGCCGGCAACCTGTCGAAGATCCTGCACGGCGGGTGGGTCCCGCTCCTCATCGCCCTCGCGGTGATCACGCTGATGACCACCTGGCGCCGCGGTCGGCAGCTCGTGCAGGAGGAGCGCAAGGAGCGCGAGGGGTCCCTCGCCGACTTCATCGAGAAGATCAACACGAAGGGGATCCCGCGCGTGCGAGGCGTCGCGATCTTCCCGCACCCGAACAAGGAGACGACCCCGCTCGCGCTCCGGGCGAACGTCGAGCACAACCACGTCGTGCACCGGACCGTGGTCATCGTGTCCGTCATCACCGCGAACGTGCCCCACGTCCCGCACGCCAAGGCCTTCTTCCGCGACGACCTCGGGTACGAGGACGACGGCATCGACCACATCACGATCAAGTTCGGGTTCTCGGACGACCAGGACCTGCCGAAGGCGCTGCACGCCGCGTGCCTGGCCGAGGTGCTCGAGATCGATCCGGACGAGATCGCGAACGCGTCGTACTTCATCTCGCGGGGTGCCCTGCGGCCGATGCCGGGGAACCGCGGGATGGTGAGCTGGCGGAAGAAGCTCTTCGTCGGGCTGGCGCACAACGCGGCGGATCCGGCTGCGCGCTTCGGCCTGCCGGCGGAACGCACCGTGACGATGGGCAGCGACGTCGAGATCTGACGACCGTCGCGCGTGACCGGTCGGCGGACGGGAG
>NZ_BACZ01000643.1 GCF_000333375.1 Curtobacterium sp. B18 | reverse complement strand
AGCGGGACGGCGAGGGCCGGCGTAGCCACCGGACTCCCCGTCCGCGAGCGGTGCCGCGCTGCCGGTGCCGTCGCGGACCGAGGAGCTGTACCAGCCGATCCGGGTGTTGATGTCGGTGTTGTTCACACCGGCGGCGGCCACGCGGACCAGGACGTCGCCCGGTCCGACGGCCGGCACGGGAACGCGTCGATGCTCGAGCCGTTCGACGCCGCCGATCCCCGTGGTGACCACCGCCGTCATCATCCGGGTGTGCGTTGCGTCCGTCATCAGGCCGGTCCGAGCCGGGTGTCGTAGCGGACGAAGACCACGGTTCGTCCGTCGACCTCGCCCGTGTACTCGCCGACGTGCCCCGCCACACGTCCTCGCAGGTCCGTCGCCGACGCGCTGTGGAGCGCTGCGGAGGCCCTCGCGGTCACGTCCGCCGAGGACGCGCCCGCCAGTGCGGGGACGTCGGACCCGACGGGGAGACGGACGAGCGCTGCCGCGTACGACCCGTCCCGGGACGCCGAGGACCGGATGCGGACCGTCCCGTCGGGGAAGTGCACGCCGGTGCGCTGTTCGACCTTCGACAGTGGGGTGGCCCGGCAGAGGCCGATCCGTGCGCATTCGCCGAGCGGACCCGGCCGGGTGGCGTGCCACGTGATCGCGGCGACTCCGGAGGCGACGACCGCGAACAGCAGCGCGACGAGTGCGACCAGCGCCAAGAGCTGCGTCGGAGCGGACAGGGTGCGGCCGGTCGCACGCGTGGACGGGAGCGCCGCGATGCCCGGACGTGGTCGGTGCACCGCCGCGTCGAGCCGCGGCGCGACCGCGCCGGTGGCACGGACCGGGTCGGGTGCTGCCGACGGGTGCTCCCCGTCGAACAGTGTCACGGTGAGGGAGGGGTCGTCGCGGAACCGCCCGGAGACGACGGCACGGGCGCGAGCTTCCGTCTCGGTCACCGCTTCGACGTCGAGCCGGTCGGATCCCTGTCTGATGCGGAACGTCGGCATCCCTCCAGCCTGCCCGGTTCCGGGCGGCCAGGGCGCCCGTCGGCGGGACCGTTGCACGATCGGGANGTCGTGCCGTCCGCCTGTGCTCGCGTCAGCGACCGCCCGTCGCGTCCTCGTCCTCGCGCGCGGTCGCGACGTCGAGTCGGGGATCGAGCGCCGGATCCGGGGAGACCGCCTCGGTGTGGATCGGCGGGTCCGGCTCGAGCGCGACGTCCGGACGGGCCTGGCGATCGGACCGCCCGCGTTCATCCGACGAGCGAGCGGGTCGCAGCCTGTGGCGCAGCGCCTGCCACGGTCGGCCGATCCCGGTGTGGACGCCGCGGTCGGCGGGGCCGTCGACCTCGAGGCCGTAGTACTCGCCCACGCGTTCGAGCAGGAGCGCCCGTTCGGCGCGGTCGTACGCGCGTCGTTCGCGGGTGAAGGCGATGACCGTGGACCAGCAGGTGAGCAGGAGGACGATGCTGAACGGCAGCGCCGTGGTGATCGCGGCCGTCTTCAGGGCGTTGAGCCCCCCGGTCAGCAGCAGGGCGACGGCGAGCAGTGCCGAGACGCCGGCGAAGAAGACCCGGAGCCAGTTCTTCGGCTCGATGTCACCGCCGGACGCGATCATCGCCATCACGAGCGATCCCGAGTCCGACGAGGTCACGAAGAACACGCCGATGAGCAGGATCGCGCCGAAGGTCAGGACGGTGCCTGCAGGCAGGTCGCTGAGCAGGGTGAAGAGCGACCCCTCGACGTCGACCGACCCGTCGGCCCCGATCAGACCGCCGCCGTTCATCTGCCGGTGGATGGCCGCGCCACCGAGCACGGCGAACCACAGCATCGTCAGCGCGGTCGGGACGAGCAGGACACCGAAGACGAACTGCCGCACGGTGCGGCCCTTCGAGATGCGGGCGATGAAGATGCCCACGAACGGCGCCCAGGACATCCACCAGCCCCAGTAGAACGTGGTCCAGGCCGCCTGCCACGCCTCACCGGCAGCGCCCTGCTGCGCGCTCACCGTGAACGAGAGCCCGACGAGGTCCTGCAGGTACGCGCCGATCGACTGGACGAAGTCGCGCAGCAGGTACTGCGTCGGCCCCACGATGAGGATGAAGAGCAGCAGCGCCGCCGCGAGCAGGAGGTTGAAGTTCGACAGGATCTTCATCCCCTTCGTCACGCCGGTGACGAGGGAGACGATCGTCAGGGCGGTGATGACGGCGATGATGGCGAGCTGGCTGACGGTGCTGCTCTCGGCGATCCCGGCGCTCTCGAGTCCGGCACCGATCTGGATCACGCCGAGCCCGAGCGACGTCGCGACGCCGAACAGGGTGCCGACCAGAGCGATGACGTCGATGAGGTTGCCCCATCCGCCCTTGACCCGTGCGCCGAGGAGTGGCTCGAGGGCCCACCGGATCGACACGGGGCGGCCGCGGCGGTGGATCGCGTACGCGAGGGCGAGGCCCAGGACGACGTAGATCGCCCACGCGTGCAGGCCCCAGTGCAGGAAGGTCTGGGTCATGGCCTGCTGGGCGAGGGACGCCTCGTCGCCGGTGACGCCCGGGCGCGGGTCCGCGAAGTGGCTGAGCGGTTCGGACACCCCGTAGAACACGAGGCCGATGCCCATGCCGGCGGCGAACAGCAGCGCGAACCAGGAGCCGGTCGAGAACTCGGGTTCGTCCTGGTCCTTGCCGAGCTTGATGTCGCCGAACCGGCTGAAGCCGACGAAGACCGAGAAACCGACGAAGAACGCGGCGATGAGCACGTAGTACCAGCTGAAGTTCCGGACGATTCCGTCCTGCAGGGCCGAGAACGCCGCTTCGGCCGACGACGGGGCGATGAGCGTCCACGCGACGAAGGCGAGCACGATGACGGCGGCAGGCCAGAACACCCAGGTCTTGAGTCGTGGGGTCGTCGTGGGTGGGTCGGTCGTTGCCATGCACCCATCGTGCCCGCGGACGAGCCTGTACGACCGCTCAGTCCCAGATCATCCGCGCACCGGGCGGAGCGCGTCCGCGTGCGGATGCCCGACCTCGGGACGCCGGACCGGCACCGCCCGGGGTCCCGCCGACGATCGCCGGACCGCCCGGACGACCGGCACGATCCGGAACCCGCCGAGCGTGAGGGTCCGGAGCGCCTTGCCGGTCCGGACGACCAACCCCCTGAGGTCGCGGACCGGTCCGCCGGACACGCTCATCACGAGGGACCGGTCGAGCACCACCCGCCAGGCCGGATCGAACTGGACGGACAGGTCGACGTCGTCGTGCACCCGGGGGTCCGTGCGGTGCACGCGCGACCGCACCGCGAGCCACGCGACCCGCCGCATGACCATGTTCGAACCGAAGAGCGGCGGCTGCCAGAGCGCCGCCCCCATCAGGGCGAAGTACGCGCGCATGTACGCGATGCGCCAGAACGCGCGCTCCAGCCGGCCGAGCCCGCGGACTCGCCCGGCCCG
>NZ_BACZ01000644.1 GCF_000333375.1 Curtobacterium sp. B18 | reverse complement strand
CGACGTCGAACTCGCCCTGGTAGAGATGGAGCCAGGCGGCGTAGCCCCGGTGCACGGCGACGTCCCGGTCGGTACCGGACCGCTCGGCGGCGTCGGCCGACGTGAGGAACAGGATCCGCCAGAGGTCCCACGCGGGCCACGTGTCGGAGAACCAGGGCAGGGCTTCGGGCGACGTCGAGCACGAGCCGGTCCTCGCCGAGCGCGAAGGCCTGGGTCACCGCGCTCGCCCACTGCGGCCCCTCGATGCGCAGCCACGTCCGAGCCTGTTCGGCGGAGTCGAAGTGGCGTCCGGGGGCGGCGGGATCCGGCTCGCGGTCGGGTTCGAACCACAGCCCGGCGTTCTGCGCGGTGGCGAGCACCCAGTGCCGGAGCGCCCGTCGCTGCCGTGCGGTGGCCGGCTCGTCGCGTCGCGAGAGCGCCGCGGCGAACAGCCGGACGAGGTCGTGGAGCTGGTAGCGGTTCCCGCCGCGCGCCTCGACCAGTCCGAGGTCGGTGAGCTCGTCGAGGCGCTCGGCGGTCTCGTCGACGTCGGTGGACGCTGCCGCTGCCGCGAGGTCCGCGTCGAACGTGGCGCCGTCGATGAGCGCGAGGCTGCGGAACAGGTGCTGTGACGCGGCATCCGTGTGGCCGTAGGAGAGCGTCAGGGCCGGCTCGACGGCGAGGTCGCCGGCGACCAGCGCGCGGAGGGGGTCGCGCCGCGCGGTCATCGTGTCGAGGAAGTCCCGGACGGTGGAGCGGGGCTGCGCGGCGACGCGGTTCGCGGCGATCCGGAGCGCCAACGGGAGGTCACCGCACGCGCTGGCGAGGGCATCCGCATCGGCGTCGGTGCGTTGCGACGCGGGCACGATCCGACCGATCAGCTGCACGCTCTCGGCGCGGTCGAGCGGTTCGAGGGTGACACGGCGCACGTTCACGAGGCCGGCGAGGCTGCGGCGGGACGTGACGACGACCACGGTGTTCGTCGCGGCGAGCAGGGGACGGACCTGCTCCTCGTTCGCAGCGTTGTCCAGGACCACGGCGATCCGCTCCCGAGCCGTGATGCGTCGCCACTCGGTGATGGCCGCGTCGAGTGTCGCGATGTCGCGGAGCTCCGACGTCTGCGCGATGAGCGACTGGAGCACGTCGAGGGGCGACAGGGGGAGCGAGTGCATGCCGTTCAGGTCGACGAAGGCGCGCTTGCCGGTGTCGTACCCGTGCCGGCTCAGCGCCTCGAGGGCGAGGGTCGTCTTGCCGACACCGGCGGGCCCGCAGATGACGAGGATCGGCGCAGCGAGGTCAGTGGCGGGACGACCGAGGAACTCGGCGACAGCTCGCATCACGTCGGGTCGACCGGTGAAGTCCGTCACCAGTGCGGGCGCGAGCATCGCGGAGCGGAGCGAGCCGTCAGCCGCGATGCGCGGCGCGCGCGCCAGACGGAGCATCGCCTGCTGCTCGTGTTCGGGGAGCCCGAGCGCGTCGATGAGGGCGGTGAGGGTCCGTCGTTGTGGCGCCGCGCTGATGCCACGCTCGATGTTGCTGATGGTCCGGTCGCTGATCCCGGACGCGTGCGCGAGCGCTTCGAGCGTGAGGCCCGCCGTGAGTCGGTGGCGTCGGAACCGCACACCGAGCGGGTCAGTCATCGGGATCTGTGTCGACGCGGGGTTTCTTCATGCTTTCTTCCTGGTGTCGGGTCCCCGGGTTGCCGTTCCATGAGGTGCAACACCATGGTGCCTGACCGTCCGATCAGAAGCGAGCGGACCGCACCATCGGGGAGGGGACCACACCATGCCATCGCCCACCATCATCCTCGTGCACGGCGCCTTCGCCGACGCCGCCAGCTGGGCCCCGGTCACCCGGGAGCTCCTCGACCGCGGCCACACCGTCATCGTGCCGCCGGTCTACAACCGCAGCCTCGCCGATGACGCCGCCTCCATCCGCGCCGTCGCCGAGGCGGTCGACGGTCCCGTGGTCCTCGCCGGGCACTCCTACGGCGGGGCGGTCGTCACGGTGGCGGGTGCCGCCGAGAACGTCGTCGGACTCGTCTTCGTCGCCGGGTACGTCCTCGAGGAGGGCGAGAGCCTCGGACAGCTGCAGGGCGGCTTCCCGGATTCCGACCTCGCCGCGAACCTCGTGTACACGCCCTACCCGATCGCCGGGGTGGACGACGGCACCGACGTGTCCGTGAAGATCGACGCGTTCCCGCCGGTCTTCGCCGAGGGCGTCGATCCGGGAACCGCGGCGGTCCTCGCGGTGTCGCAGCGCCCGCTGAGCGGTGCGGCGTTCGGCGAACCGGCATCGGTCGCCGCCTGGAAGACCACGCCGGGGTGGGGCATCGTCTCGGCGGACGACCACACGATCAACCCCGACGTCGAACGGTTCGGCTACGAGCGCGCCGGCCTCCGCGGCGTCGTCGAGCTGCCCGCTCCGCACCTGGTGATGCACACCCACCCGGCGGACGTCGCCGACGTCATCGAGACCGCCGTCCGCGAGACCGCCGGCGAACGCGACTGACGACCGACCACCCACACACCACCACGATCGAACACAGGGAGACGACCATGGGATACGTGACCACCGACGACGGTGCAGAGATCTACTTCAAGGACTGGGGGGACCCCGACGCGCAGCCGATCGTGTTCCACCACGGCTGGCCGCTGTCCTCGGACGACTGGGACGCGCAGATGCTGTACTTCCTGGCCGAGGGCTACCGCGTCATCGCCAGCGACCGACGGGGCCACGGCCGCTCGTCGCAGATCGGGACCGGCCACGACATGGACCACTACGCGAGCGACGTCTCCGCCGTGGTCGAACACCTCGACCTGCACGACGCGATCCACATCGGCCACTCCACCGGCGGTGGTCAGGTCGCCCGCTACGTCGCCCGGTACGGCCAGCCGCAGGGCCGGGTCGCCAAGGCCGTCCTCGTCGCGGCGGTGCCGCCGCTCATGGTCAAGACCGAGGCCAACCCCGACGGCACCGACATCTCGGTCTTCGACGGGTTCCGCGAGGCACTCGCCGCCAACCGTGCCGAGTTCTTCCAGGCCGTCGCCTCCGGTCCGTTCTACGGCTTCAACCGTGACGGCGTCACGCCGTCCGAGCCGGTGATCGCCAACTGGTGGCGTCAGGGCATGACGGGCAGCGCCCTCGCGCACCTCGAGGGCATCAAGGCCTTCTCGGAGACCGACCAGACCGAGGACCTGCGCGCCATCACCGTTCCCGTCCTCGTCCTGCAGGGCGACGACGACCAGGTCGTGCCGTACGAAGACGCCTCGCTCAAGCAGGCGGAGCTCCTCAGCGACGCGACGCTCAAGATCTACGAGGGGTACCCGCACGGCATGCTGACGACCCACGCCGACGTCGTCAACCCGGACATCCTCGCGTTCCTCCGGAGCTGACGCGGCGCCCGGGGGCCCTTTGCGCCAGGCGCGGTGCAGGTGAGCCGATCGGCTCACCCGCACCGCGCCTCCCGTCCCAGACGCGGCGACGGGGCGGACCGGCGACTACGTTCGGGCAGGTGAACGACGAGCGACGCAGGGAACTGGGCGACAGCGACGCCCCGGTCGAGGACGAGATCCACGAGTCGTTCACCGCGATCGTCGAGGAGGGTGCCGAGCGGCTCCAGCGCACCACACGGGTGGTGCTCACGACGGGCTTCGCCGGCGGCCTCGAGATCGGGCTTGGTGTCATGGGCTACCTCGCGGTGCTGCACGAGACCGACAGCCACCTGCTCGCCGGTCTCGCGTTCAGCGTCGGACTCATCGCCCTCTACCTCGCGCACAGCGAGCTCTTCACCGAGAACTTCCTGCTGCCCATCACGGCGTTGATCGCTCGCGAGGGCACGGTCGGACAGCTGGTCCGGCTGTGGGTCGGCACCCTACTCAGCAACCTCGCCGGTGGGTGGCTGTTCATGTGGCTCGTCGTCCAGGCGTTCCCGCAGTGGCACACGGTGCTCGAGGAGTCCGCCCGGCACTACGTCGACGCGCCGTTCGGCCTGCAGACCGCCGTGCTCGCGGTGATCGGCGGCAGCACGATCACGCTCGTGACACGGATGCAGCAGGGGACCGACTCCGATCCGGCCAAGATCGTTGCCGCCGTCGTCGGTGGCTTCCTGCTCTCGGGGCTGCAGCTCTTCCACTCGATCCTCGACTCGCTGCTCGTGTTCGGGGCGATCCAGGCCGGGTCGTCCATCACGTACGGTCAGTGGCTCGCGTGGTTCGGGTACACGCTCCTGTTCAACGTGATCGGCGGCGTGGTCCTGGTGACCGCGCTGCGGCTCGTGCGCACGGCGGACCTCCTGCAGCGTCGACGTCACGACGGCACCGGCACCGGCACCGGCACCGCGAGCTGACAGCGGGATCGCACGCCGAGCCGTCAGGACGACGGTTCGGCCGCACGCCGAGCCGTCAGGACGACGGTTCGGCGGCCCGTGGGATCGGCAGGGCGATCTCGACGTCCGGGTCGCCCTCGCGCGCGGCTCGGATCATGGAGTTGGCCGTCGCAGCGAGCGGGACCGCGAAGAACCCGCCGGCGATCCCGCCGACCGTGGTGCCGGCGATCACGGCGACGAGCACCGCGAGTGGGTGGACCGCGACGACCGATCCGGTCAGGAACGGGTGCAGGACCTGCCCTTCGAGCTGCTGCACCAGGACGACGACGCCGAGCATCACCAGGGCGACGACCCAGCCCTTGAAGAGCAGCGCGAGCAGGACCGCCACCGCTCCGGCCGCGAACGCCCCGACCACCGGGATGAACGCGCCGACGAACACGACGACGCCGATCGGTCCGGCGAGCGGCACGCCCAGGAGGAACGCGCCGAGGGCGATCCCGATCGCATCGGTGGCGGCGATGACGACCTGCACCCGGATGAAGTGCGTGAGCGTCGTCCAACCGGCCTCGCTCGCCACGTGCAGACGGTGCTGTGCTCGCCGCGGGAACAGCGACACGATCCAGTCCCACATGTGCCGGCCACCGGTGAGGGCGAAGATCGTGACGAACGTGACGATGAACAGGCCCTCTCCGAGGTGGACCANGGTTGCGCCGGCGACCGCGACGCCCTGCTGCAGTTCGGCGCTGTGCTGCTCGATGAACGTCCTCGCGTCGGTCGAGATCGTGTCGAGGTCGACCGACGGCAGTCCGAACGGCGGGTGCCGCAGCAGGTCCTGGACCGTACCGATCAGCGCGACGCTCCGCCGCTCGAGGTCGGGCAGTTGCTCGTTGACCCGCCACACGACGAGGAAGACCAGGAACGCGATCCCGGCGACGAGGGTCAGCAACGCGGCCGTGATCGCGAGCCACTTCGGGACGCCGTGCCGTTGCAGGAGCGCACTGAAGGGGACCAGCAGTGCCGCGACGACGAGCCCGATGAGCAGCGGGACGACGACGTTGGCGAGCGTGAACGCGACGTACCCGGCGAGTCCGATGGCCGCCGCGATGACGAGGAGCCGACCGGCGAAGACCGCGCCGGCGCGGAGGCCGGACGACGTCGGGCCGTCGGTGGTGGAGGGTGTGGTCATGCGCGGTCTCTCGCTCGGGGGTCGTGGGCAGTGCCATGATCCGCCGGGGCTGCTGGACGCGGTCCAACCCGATCAGCGCCGGTCGCCCGTGCGCCCTCGGCTCGGCAGCCGTCGCGGGACGAGTGCGATGTTCCCGAACCGCCCCGGGTCCTGGAACGCCTCCTGCGCGGCGACGATGTCGTCCAGTGGGAACGTCGCGGCGAGCAGTGGCCGGATCTCGTCGTGCTCGACGGCGGAGACGACCTGTGGGAACACGCCGTCGTCCCAGGTCGTCGTGCCGATCAGCCGGAGGTCGTCGAGGTACAGCCTCCGCAGATCGAGCTCGACCACGGGGCCGGCGATCGCACCGGAGGTGACGTAGGTGCCGCCGGGGACGAGCCGGCCGAGGACGTCGCCGAACCCGGGGCCCGCGACGTTGTCGACCGCGACGTCGACCCGCTCGCCGTCCATCGCCTCGGCGAGGTCGACGTTCCGGTCGATCACCTCGGTGACGCCGAGCGCACGCAGCCGGTCGTGCTTCGCCGGGCTCGCGACCGCGATGACCCGCGCACCCCGACGGAGCGCCAGCTGGACCGCGGCGGAGCCGACACCGCCGGAGGCTCCGGTCACCAGGACCCGTGTCCCCGCGCCGACGCCGCTCCGTTCGAGCATGTTCTCGGCGGTGCCGGAGGAACACGGGATCGTGGCGAGCTCGGCGTCCGACCACCCGGACGTCACGGGGAACACCTCGCTGACGGGCACCGCCACGTACTCGGCGAAGGCGCCGTCGCGGTCGGAACCCAGCCATCGAACCACCCCGTCCGTCAGGCCGGTCATGCAGGACCGGACGAGGACCCGTTGCCCGAGCAGCTGCTCGGATCCGGCCGACCCCGCTTCGACCACGGTGCCGCAGCAGTCGGCGCCCTGGACCAGCGGGAACGGCGAGGGTCCGGCGTAGCCACCGGACTCCCCGTCCGCGAGCGGTGCCGCGCTGCCGGTGCCGTCGCGGACCGAGGAGCTGTACCAGCCGATCCGGGTGTTGATGTCGGTGTTGTTCACACCGGCGGCGGCCACGCGGACCAGGACGTCGCCCGGTCCGACGGCCGGCACGGGAACGCGTCGATGCTCGAGCCGTTCGACGCCGCCGATCCCCGTGGTGACCACCGCCGTCATCATCCGGGTGTGCGTTGCGTCCGTCATCAGGCCGGTCCGAGCCGGGTGTCGTAGCGGACGAAGACCACGGTTCGTCCGTCGACCTCGCCCGTGTACTCGCCGACGTGCCCCGCCACACGTCCTCGCAGGTCCGTCGCCGACGCGCTGTGGAGCGCTGCGGAGGCCCTCGCGGTCACGTCCGCCGAGGACGCGCCCGCCAGTGCGGGGACGTCGGACCCGACGGGGAGACGGACGAGCGCTGCCGCGTACGACCCGTCCCGGCAGCCCCGTCACGAGGACGGGCCGCCGCGGCACCCGACGGTGGACCTCCTCGATGACGAGTTCGGCGACCGGTCCGATCAGGGACACCAGGACCGCGTCCGGCGGGTCGGTGCGGAGTCGCTCGACGATCGCGTCGACGTCGAGCGGCTCCGGCGGTGTCGCCGCGAGGTGCGCCAGCCGGTGGTCGAGCCCCCGGAACGCGGACCGCAGCTGCG
>NZ_BACZ01000645.1 GCF_000333375.1 Curtobacterium sp. B18 | reverse complement strand
AGCGTCTGCTGCAGCAGCCACTTCGGGCTCAGTTCGTACGGCTCGCCCGTTCCGCCGCAGCGCCGACAGGACGTCGAACTCCCACGGCTCCATGGCACCGGCGTCGAACGCGGCACGTCGGGCACGGTCGAGGTGCCGCGCGAGACGGTCCACGCGGGACAGGACCTCGAGCGGACCGAAGTCCAGGTCGGCGCGCCTCGCGACCCCACGCCGCGACGATGCGGTCGACCTCGTCCTCATGCGGCATCTGACCATCTTGGCGGAAGCCGGGGCTGCACGACCAGTCGCCGCGTCATGGGAGGATGGTCAGGCGCCTCCGTGCGCGTTCCGCCTTGGTGTAATGGCAGCACGACGGCCTTTGGTGCCGTTAGGTCCGGGTTCGAATCCTGGAGGCGGAGCCCGGGTGGACACTCGTCCCGGTGGCGGTCTCGATCCTCCGCCGCTGGTGGACGCTCCCGGTCGGGGTTCAGGCCCCCCGGACCGGCAGGACGAGGTCGAGGTTCCGGCGGATCGCGTCCAGCACCGCGTCGGTCGGGGCGTCGGTGCGCTCCGGTGACGCCAGGTGCACGAACAGCACCGCGGAGACGGTCTGCGCGAGCACGCGGGCATCGTCGTCGGAGGAGCCGTTCCGTCGGAGGACCTCGGCGCACGCGAGGTCGACCTGCTGGATGAGCTCGAGTCCGCGCTGGTGGAACGGCTCGGTCGGGTCCCCGAAGATCAGTTCCTTCAGGTAGGTGCGGCCGTTGCCGACGTGCCGCCGGTTGCAGACGACGACCGGTTCGATGAGCGCCATGACGGCATCGAGGGTCGTCAGGTCCGAGGTGGAGGCGCGGAGCCCCGTCGCGATGGCGTCCTCGTAGTGGGCGTTCTGCACCAGGAGGAGGAGCTCGGCCTTGCTGCGCGCGTAGAGGAACAGCGTGCCCGTGCCGATGTCCGCGGCGTCGGCGATCTGCTGTGTCGTGACCTCGTCGACGCCCATCCGGTCGAACAGGTCGGACGCTGCCGCGGTGATGCGGGCGAGCTTCTCCTGCTTGTTCCGCTCGCGACGGCCGACCGGCGCCGTGTCCGAAGAACCCATGCGGCCATCGTACCGCCTCCCGCACCGCACTCAGTTGCGAGTGTGATCGGAAATGAGTACGCTCAGAAAAATGAGGACGGAGAACACGATGCAGGCGTTCCAGATCGACCGGTACAAGACGCCGATCCACGCGGCGACGGTGAGCGAGCCGACCGTCGGCGCACGTGACGTGCTCGTGCGGGTGCACGCGGCGGGCGTGAACCAGCTCGACGCGAAGATCGCCGACGGCGAGTTCACGGCGCTGTTGCCCTACCGGACACCGTTGGTCCTCGGGCACGACGTCGCCGGCGTGATCGAGCAGGTGGGGTCGGCCGTCACGAGGTTCGCCGTGGGCGACGCCGTGATGGCACGTGTCCGTGACCACCGGATCGGGACCTTCGCCGAGCGTATCGCGGTCGCCGAGGCGGACCTGGCGCGCAAGCCGACCGCGGTGAGCATGACCGAGGCGGCCTCGCTGCCCCTGGTGGCGCTGACCGCGTGGCAGGCGCTCGTCGAGCGTGCGCACGTCCGGCCCGGACACCGGGTCCTGATCCACGGCGGCACCGGGGGCTTCGGGTCGATCGCGATCCAGCTCGCCCGGCACCTCGGTGCCCACGTGGCGACGACCGCGAGCGGATCGAACGCCGAGTGGCTCCGCTCGATCGGCGCGGACGAGGTCATCGACTACCGGACGGAGGACTTCGCCGAGCGCCTGTCCGACTTCGACGTCGTGGTCGACACCGTCGGCGGGAAGAACCTCGAGCGTTCCCTCACGGTCCTCCGTCGTGGCGGCACCGCCGTCAGCATCGTCGGACCGCCCGACCCGACCTTCGCCGCGGCCGCCGGGCTGAACCCGGTGCTCCGGACGGTGATCGGCGTCATCAGCGCCGCGATCCGACGACGGGCGCGACGACTCGGAGTCGACTACTCGTTCCTCTTCATGCGCGCATCCGGTGCGCAGCTGTCTGAGATCGCCGACCTCGTCGACGCCGGCATCATCCGTTCGGTCGTGGGCCGGGTATTCCCCTTCGCCGAGACCCCCGCGGCGGTCAAGGCAGCCCGTCCCGGTGGCACC
>NZ_BACZ01000646.1 GCF_000333375.1 Curtobacterium sp. B18 | reverse complement strand
AGACGGCCCGCGCGTTCGGTGGTGGGGGATCCGGTACTCGTCGGCGTCCTTGCCGGACGAGTCGCTGAACTTGCCGGACACGTTCACGGTCAGCGACGAGCCGACCTCGACCCGCCCGAACTTCACGGACAGGGCGACGACCCACGGTGCGGACACGAGGACCACCGCGACGAGGGCGACGACGGGCAGCAGGACGGAACGGCGTTCCCGGGCCCCGGGACGGTCCTGGAACCAGCGGACGACGGCCCACACCGGCACCACGACGAGGAAGACGGGGACGAGGAACGCCTTCGTGCAGTACCCCAGCGCGCACACCGCCCCGAGCGCCGGCTACCGCACCGCCGCGCGCAGCGGCGCCGACTGGAACTCCCGCATGCCGCGCTCGAAGTCGACCTCGGCACGCCACCCGAGCTCGGCGGCGATCCGGTCCGACGACGCCGTGACGTGCCGGACGTCCCCGAGCCGGTACTCGCCGGTGACGACCGGCTGGGGACCCTCGGGCCCGGCGATCGCGGCGGCCATCTCCCCGATCGTGTGCACGATGCCGGACCCGACGTTGTACGCCCGGAACGTCTCGGCGGGCAGGTCCGCCGTCGCGGCGATCGATGCGGCGTTCGCCCCCGCGACGTCGTCGACGTGCACGAAGTCGCGCCGCTGGCGGCCGTCCTCGAAGACGCGCGGCGCCTCGCCCCGGGCGAGTGCCGACCGGAACAGCGAGGCGACCCCGGCGTACGGGGTGTTCGCGGGCATGCCCGGACCGTAGACGTTGTGGTAGCGGAGCGCGATCGCCCGACCGCCGGTCGCTCGCGACCACGAGGACGCGAGGTGCTCCTGCGCCACCTTCGTCTGCGCGTAGACGTTGCGCGGGTCGAGCGCTGCCGACTCGTCGATCAGCCCGGGCAGGAGCGGCTTGCCGTCCGGTCCGATCGGGTCGAACTCCCCGGCGTCGAGGTCGGCGCGACGACGGGCCGGCGGGCGCACGGGCTCGCCGGACGCCGTCGTGTAGGCGCCTTCGCCGTAGACGACCATCGAGCTGGCGACCACGAGGCGGCCGATGCCGTGGCGGTCCATGCCGGCGAGGACGTGGGCGGTGCCGGCGTCGTTCGACGAGACGTAGTCGGGGGCGTCCTGGAAGTCGACGCCCAGTCCGACCTTGGCGGCCTGGTGGCAGACCACGTCGACCCCGTCGAGGGCGGCGTCGAGGCTGATCCGGTCGCGGACGTCGCCGTGCACGAACTCGACGCCCTGCTGCTGGTGCGCGGTGACGATCTCCGCGGGGTCGCCGTGGACGTCGTCGCGGAGGGAGTCGAGCACGCGCACCTCGTGGCCGTCGGCCAGGGCACGGCGGACGATCGCGGACCCGATGAAGCCGGCGCCGCCGGTGACGAGCAGGCGGGTCACGCGGAGGCCTCCGTGGTCGCTGCTGCGGGCCGTGCGCTCGTCATCGCGCTCGCGCTCGCCGCGGCCGGGACGAGCTCCCGGGGGGTGTAGTCGTCCGGGATCGCCGCGACGATCGAACCGATCGCTCGGACGATCACCTCGTTCGCCCGGGCCAGGCGCTCCATCACCATGCCGTGGGTGACCGGTGCCTCGCCGGTTCCGGCGGTGGCCTGCGCCTCTGCCTCGGCCTCGGACGGGGCCAGGCCAGCGTCGGCGTCGGTCACGAACGAGAGGTTCACCGTCCCGATGCCGAGCTCGGCCGCGAGGGGGACCTCGGGCGTCATCGTCATGTTGATCGTGTGGCCGCCGGCCTCGCGCATCCAGATGGACTCCGCACGCGTCGAGAACCGCGGCCCCTGGATCACCACGCACGTGCCCGTCGGCCGGAAGGGCACGTCGAGGCGCTCGATCGCACCGATCGCGACGCGTCGGAGCGCCGGGTCGAACGGGTCCGCGAACGAGAGGTGCTGCACGGCGTCCTCGAAGAACGTGTCCGCTCGGCCCCACGTCCGGTCGATGAGCTGGTCGGTGACGACGAACGTCCCGGGGGCGTAGTCGGGGTGCAGGCCACCGACCGCACTGGACGACACCACGGCACGGACGCCGAGCGAGCGCAGTGCCCACAGGTTCGCCCGGTGGTTGATGCGGTGCGGCGCCACGGAGTGCTCGCGGCCGTGCCGGGTGAGGAACGCCACCCGCTTGCCGGACATGGTCCCGATGCTGATCGGGCTCGACGTGGCGCCGAACGGGGTGTCGACGTCGACCTCGTCCGCGGTGCCGGGCTCGAACAGCTCGTAGAGTCCCGAACCGCCGATCACCCCGATGCCCACACGCGTCTCGTCCACAGCTCCGGTCGTGGTCACGTCGTTCTCCACAGGTCCTCCGAATGGTCCTCGGCGCGTTCTGCGCGCTCGTTACGCTACTGGGACCGCCCTCGGTCGAACCGGGAGCGGGCACACATCTCACCTGTTCGGAGGCGCACGTGCGAACGATCGGTCAGCACCGCGACGAGATCGCCGCCCTGGTCGCGCCGGTCCTGTCCGGCAGGCGTACGTCCGTCCCGGAGGCGCGGGACGTCGACGACCTCGCCACCGGTGCCGGCAGCGGGCGGGGGTACCGCGTGCTGGCACGTGCGGTCGTCGCACCCGTGCCGCTCCCACCGTTCGACAACAGCCAGATGGACGGCTTCGCCGTCCGCGCCGCCGACGCCGGTCGTGTGCTGCGGGTGGTCGAGCCCGTCCCCGCGGGGGTCGTCCCCGCTCCGCTGGACCCCGGGACCGCGGCGCCCATCATGACCGGAGCGCGGATCCCGGACGGCGCCGACGCGGTCTTCCCGGTCGAGGCGACGGGACCCGGCTCCTTCCCGGCCGCGCTGTCCCTGACCGAGGTCACGGTGCCGGACGACCTCGCCGCGGGGACGTTCGTGCGCGGGACCGGCACGGACCTCGCACGCGGCGGCGGACTCGCACCGGCCGGCACCGCCGTGACGCCCGCACTGCTCGGCACGCTGGCGTCCGCCGGGGTCACGGCGGTCGACCTCGTGCGGCGGCTGCGGGTGCTCGTCGTCTCCACCGGGTCGGAGCTCCGCGGCGCCGGTGACGCCACGATCGGCGACGCGAACGGCATCGCCCTGCGGGCCGCCCTCGCCCAGGTCGGGGTCGAGACGCGGGCGGTCCGCGTGCCGGACGATGTCCCCGCGTTCACGGGTGCCCTCGACGAGGCGGTGGGGGACTGGGCCGACCTCGTCCTCACCACCGGCGGGATCAGCGCCGGCGCGTACGAGGTGGTGCGGCAGGCCCTCGAACCGCGCGGACTCGTGGTCACCCCGGTCGCCGTGCAGCCCGGCGGCCCCCAGGCGTCCGGCACGGTCGAGCTCGCGGGCCGGGACGTGCCGGTGGTCTCGTTCCCGGGCAACCCCGTCTCGGCGCTGGTCTCGTTCGAGCTGTTCCTCCGGCCGCTCCTCGCCGAAGACGCCGGCCTGCCCGACGACCGGCCGGCGCAGGAGCTCCCCGCAGCCGAGTCGGCGACCTCGCCGTCCACCAAGCACCAGGTCCGCCGCGGCCGGGTCGAGGGCGGCCGCGTGCACTTCGTGGGCGGCCCGAGCTCGCACCTGCTCGCGCACTACGCCGCGGCCACGCACCTCGTCCACGTCCCGGTCGGCACCACCACCGTCGAACCCGGCGACCCCCTGACCGTCTGGAGCCTCCGTTGACCGGCGAACCGATGTCCGAACCGACCCCGCCCGGCGGTGACCTGTCGCACGTCCGCGCCGACGGCACCGCGCACATGGTCGACGTCTCCGAGAAGGACGTCACCGCACGCTCCGCCACCGCGACGGCGACGCTCGTCACCCGTCCCGACGTGGTCGCTCGCATCCTCGACGGATCGCTCCCCAAGGGCGAGGTGATCGGCACCGCCCGGATCGCCGCGATCATGGCCGTGAAGAAGACCTCCGACCTGGTCCCGCTCTGCCACCCGCTGCCGATCGCCGGGGTCGAGGTCGACATCACCGGGGCACAGGACCGCGTCGTCGTCGAGGTGTCCGTGCGCACCACCTCACGGACGGGCGTCGAGATGGAAGCCCTCACCGGCGCGAGCGTCGCAGCACTGACCGTGTACGACATGGTGAAGGCCGTCGACCGCGCGGCCGTGATCACGGACGTCCGGGTGCTCGAGAAGCACGGTGGGCGCTCGGGGGACTGGAGCAACCGATGACCTCGCAGCCGACACGGGGACGAGCGGCCGTGGTGGTGGTGTCCACCCAGGCCTCCGCCGACCCGGCCCTCGACCGGACCGGCCCCGTCATCGCGGGCTGGCTCCGCGAACGCTCCTTCACCGTGACGGAGCCGATCATCGTCCCCGACGGCGGCCCGATCGCCGAGACGGTGTCGGCCGAGCTCCTGTCGGACGCCCGGGTCGTCATCACCACGGGCGGCACCGGCGTCACCCCGACCGACCGCACGCCCGAGGCGATCGCGCCGCTCATCGACCTCGAGCTGCCCGGCATCGCCGAGGAGATCCGCCGCCGTGGGCTCGCCGGCGCCGGCCCCACCGCGCTGCTGAGCCGGGGCGTCGCGGGGATCGCCGGTGGCACCCTGATCGTCGCGCTCCCCGGCTCGCGCGGTGGTGTCGCCGACGGGCTCGGGGTCCTCGACGGCCTGCTCGACCACGTCCTCGCCCAGGTCTCGGGCGAGGGCCACGCACCGCGGAGCGCCTCGTGAACGGCTCCGCCGACGCCCCCGAGCGGGTCGTCCTCGCCGACGTCGTCGACCGGTCCATCACCGTCGACGAGGTCGCCGCCGTCGTCGCCACCGACCAGGACGGCGCGGTCGTCACCTTCGCCGGGGTCGTCCGCGACCACGACGACGGCAAGGGGGTCACCGCCCTCGAGTACGAACGGCACCCGAGCGCCGGCGAGGTCATCGCCGAGGTGGCCCGGACGATCGCCGCCGCCCACCCCGAGGTCCGCATCGCGGTGCTGCACCGCGTCGGCGCGCTCGGCATCGGGGACGTGGCGCTCGCCGCAGCCGTGTCGTCGCCGCACCGCGCCGAGGCCTTCGCTGCCTGCGGGGCCCTCGTCGACCTCGTGAAGGAGCAGGTGCCCATCTGGAAGCACCAGCGGTTCACCGACGGTTCCGACGAGTGGGTCGCCGCCCTCTGATCCGACCCTGTGGGACTCCGCAGCTGACCGTTGCCGGATCGCAACCGCGCCACGCGTTCGGGGCGTAGCGCGGGTTCCGAGCGGATCCATAGAATCCGGGACCATGAGCGTGCTGCTGTACGGGGCCGGTGTGGTCCTGCTGGTCTTCGCCTTGATCGACATCCTCACCAAGGGCGACGACCAGGTCCGTGGACTCCCGAAGTTCGCGTGGGTGCTCCTCGTGGTCCTCGTGCCCGTGGTCGGCAGCATCGTGTGGTTCGCCGTCGGGCACGACTGGGCCCCCGGTGACCGGAACCACGGACGGTACATCGAGCCGAACCGCCACGAGGACCGGTACGCCACGCTCGGTGACGCGCGCAGCGCCCACGGTGACAAGCGCGTGAGCGGCACGGAGCAGGAACTCGCCGAGCTCGAGCGCGAGATCGAGTACTGGGAGGCCCAGGCGCGCCTCAAGCGGGCGAAGGAAGCCGCGGGCGAGAGCGACGTCGCGCCGTCGAGCTGACGCGCGCGTCCGGTCGGCGGCGCACGGTGCGCGGTCCGGCGCACGGTGCGCGGTCGGTCGGCCGGTGCGAGGTGCGTCGGCCGGTGCGAGGTTGACCGCTTCGTGCGGCGTTACAAGCTCGCACCGAGCGGGCAGCGCCGCACCCGCTGAGCAACCCCGCACCGTGCGCGCCCGCGCTCCCTCGCCAACCCCGCACCGTGCGCGCCCGCGCTCCCTCACCAACCCCGCACCGTGCGCGCCCGCGCTCCCTCACCAACCCCCGCACCGACCACCCCGCCGCGCCGCCTACCCTTGACGGGTGGCTCATCTCCTCGGCGCCGAGAACCTCCATCTCGAGTTCCCCACCAAGGTCGTCTTCGACAACGTCACCCTCGGCATCGACGAGGGTGACCGCATCGGCGTCGTCGGCCGGAACGGCGACGGCAAGTCGACCCTCCTCGCCCTGCTGGCCCAGCGCCTCGAGCCGGACGGCGGCCGCGTCACGCACCGCCGCGGGCTGACCGTCGGCTACCTCGACCAGCGCGACATCCTGCCGGCGGGGGAGACCGTCGGCACCGTCGTCGTCGGCGACCTGGCCGAGCACGAGTGGGCGGGCGACCCGAAGATCCGCGACATCATCGGCGGCCTCGTGTCGGACATTCCGTGGGACGTCTCGGTGGACGAGCTGAGCGGTGGGCAGCGGCGTCGCGTGGCGCTCGCGCGGCTGCTCGTCGGCGACTGGGACGTGCTGTTCCTCGACGAGCCGACGAACCACCTCGACGTCGAGGGCATCCAGTGGCTCGCGGAGCACATCAACCGCCGGTGGTCGGCGAACCAGGGCGGCATGGTGGTCGTGACGCACGACCGCTGGTTCCTCGACGCCGTGTCGACCGACACGTGGGAGGTCCACGACGGCGTCGTCGACCCCTTCGAGGGCGGCTACGCGGCGTACATCCTGCAGCGCGTCGAGCGCGACCGGCAGGCCGCCGCGAGCGAGCAGCGCCGGCAGAACCTCGCCCGCAAGGAGCTCGCGTGGCTCCGCCGCGGTGCTCCGGCCCGTACGAGCAAGCCGAAGTTCCGCATCGACGCGGCGAACGCCCTCATCGACGACGTGCCGCCGATCCGCGACACGGTCGCCCTCGCGAAGACGGCCACCGCGCGCCTCGGCAAGGACGTCGTCGACCTGCTCGACGTCAGCGTCTCGTTCGACGGCACCGAGATCCTGGACCGCATCGAGTGGCGGATCGCGCCGGGGGAGCGCACCGGCATCCTCGGTCCGAACGGTGCCGGCAAGTCGACCCTGCTGAGTCTCGTGTCCGGACGGCTCCAGCCCACGAGCGGCCGCGTGAAGACGGGCAAGACCGTGCAGGTCGCTGTGCTCGACCAGCAGCTCGCCGACCTCGCGCAGTTCGCAGACGACCGCGTCCGCGAGGTCGTCGCCCGCAAGAAGACGAGCTACGTCGCCGACGGCAAGGAGATGACGCCGTCCCAGCTGCTCGAACGCCTCGGCTTCACGTCGGCGCAGCTGTCGACGCCGGTCAAGGACCTGAGCGGTGGGCAGAAGCGCCGCCTGCAGCTCATGCTCATCCTGCTCGACGAGCCGAACGTGCTCATCCTCGACGAGCCCACCAACGACCTCGACACCGACATGCTCGCCGCCATGGAGGACCTGCTCGACACCTGGCCGGGCACACTGCTGGTCGTCTCCCACGACCGGTACCTGCTCGAGCGCGTCACGGACCAGCAGTACGCCGTCCTCGGCGGCCACCTGCGGCACCTGCCGGGTGGCGTCGACGAGTACATGCGACTCCGTGCAGCCGGCACCGGTGGCGGGACCGCCTCTGCGGCTGCCGCCGCGTCAGCCGGGAGGCCCGACACCGCAGGCGGGACCGGCTCGGCCGGTCCCGTGGCCGGGTCCACGGCGTCGACCGGTCCCGGCGCGTCCGCTGCGGCCGCCTCCAGCCTGTCCGGCGCAGAGCGGCGGACCGCCGAGAAGGAGATGTCGGCGCTCGACCGGAAGATCGCGAAGGTCGGGGACGACCGGAAGAAGCTGCTCGACCAGTTCGCGACGCACGACCAGGCGGACTACGCGGGCCTCGGGGAGCTCCAGGCGAAGCTGGCGGCGCACGAGGCCGAGATCGAGCAGCTCGAGGAGCGCTGGCTCGAGGTCGCGGAGCAGCTCGGGGTCTGAGACGGTCTACTCGGCCGGCTGTGCCTCCGACGGTGCACCGCCGCCGGGGTTCGCGACGACCTCCCACAGGTGGCCGTCCGGGTCCTGGAAGAAGCCGGACCACATCCCCCACGGGCGCGTGTACGGCGGCGCGAGCATCGTGGCGCCGGCGGCCCGGGCCCGGTCGAGGAACGCCTCGGCGTCGGCTTGGCTCTCGACGAAGTGCCCGATCGTCGCCGCGGGGCCGTCGGCGAGGTCGACACCCGAGTCCTTCACCATGTCGTCGCGGCCGTAGACGCTGACGATGAGCCCGTCGTCGAGGGTGAACATCGCCGTCGTGCCGCCCGCCTCGGTCTCGGTCGACGGGTACTCGGTGCCGATGATCCCGCTGCCCTCGATGCCGAGCAGTGCGCGGTAGAACGCCGCCGATCGTGCGACGTCGGCGACGGCCAGGGTGATCGCGTGCATGGGCCGGAGACTACGCCCGGTCTCGCCGCTGGGACGGCTCAGTCCCCGAGGCCCAGGATGAGTCGACGGAGCAGTCCGGCGAGCTGGTCCTGCTCGTCGTCGGAGACCCCGGCCAGGATGTCCCGCTCGGCCGTCAGCAGGTCGGCGATCGCCGCGTCCACGGCGACCCGGCCCTTCGCCGTCAACGAGACGAGGATGCCCCGGCCGTCCCTCGGGTCCGTGCGCCGGCCGACCAGCCCGCGCGCCGCGAGCCGGTCCACCCGGTTCGTCATGGTGCCGCTCGACACCAGCGTCTGCTGCAGCAGCGACTTCGGGCTCAGTTCGTACGGCTCGCCCGCCCGCCGCAGCGCCGACAGGACGTCGAACTCCCACGGCTCCATGGCACCGGCGTCGAACGCGGCACGTCGGGCACGGTCGAGGTGCCGCGCGAGACGGTCCACGCGGGACAGGACCTCGAGCGGACCGAAGTCCAGGTCGGCGCGCTCGCGACCCCACGCCGCGACGATGCGGTCGACCTCGTCCTCATGCGGCATCTGACCATCTTGGCGGAAGCCGGGGCTGCACGACCAGTCGCCGCGTCATGGGAGGATGGCTACCGCCGGGCTGTTCGGCCATGCTGACGGCGAGGAATGGGGCGTGAGCCATTATCGCCTGCGTCCAGTTTCCGATCCCGCATGAATCTGGTTCGCCGCCTCGGCGACTATGCGGCACATCCCGATCCGCTGACGGCGGCGTGCAACCGCATCGCGCTCCTCGTCGCCACGAACCAGCCCTTCTACCCTCTCTATCCGTGGTGGATCGTCGGCGGCGATTGGCGAGTGGCGTGCTGGACCTTCCTCTCGACGCCCTTCTTCGCCTGCGTGCCGGTCGTCGCTCGGCGAAACGCGGTCGCTGGCCGCGTCCTGCTGCCGCTCGCTGGCGTTGCCAATGGTATCCTCAGCACCAAGGCATTCGGCGAGCCGTCTGGTGTGGAACTGTTCTTCATCCCATGCGG
>NZ_BACZ01000647.1 GCF_000333375.1 Curtobacterium sp. B18 | reverse complement strand
AGAAGCCGGACTCGGTCGGCGTGACGCCCTTCACGATTTGCAGGTACAGCGGGATGGTGAGCATCGCGCCGAACATGCTAAAGCCGACCAGTACCGACAGCACCGCCGACATTGAGAAGACGCGGGAACCGAAGAGCTTGAGCGGCAGGATCGCGTCGTCGCCCATCGCACGCTCGACCAGGATGAACGCGACGAGTCCCACCGCGCCGATGCCGTAGCAGGCGAAGGCGCCCGGCGAACTCCAGCCCCACTCGCGGCCCTGCTCGGCGATGAGGAGCAGGGGGACCAGCGTGACGATGACGAGCGTGGCGCCCCACCAGTCGATGCGAGGCTTGCCGCGGTCACCGAACTTCGGCAGGTGCAGGAACGTCAGCACCATGAAGAGCGCGATGATGCCGATCGGCACGTTGATCAGGAAGACCCAGCGCCAGCCGGCCACGAACAGCAGCTGGTCAGCCCCGGCGAACACGCCGCCGACGAGCGGTCCGATGACGCTCGAGATGCCGAAGACGGCGAGGAAGTAGCCCTGGTACTTGGCGCGCTCGCGCGGAGCGAGCATGTCGCCCATGATCGCGAGCGGCAGGGACATGAGACCGCCCGCGCCGAGGCCCTGCAGCGCGCGGAAGCCGGCGAGCATGAGCATCGAGGTCGAGAACGACGCGGCGAAGGACCCGACGATGAAGATGCCGATGGCCGTGAGGAACAGTGGACGGCGGCCGAAGATGTCGGAGAGCTTGCCGTAGATCGGCGTGGTGATCGTCGAGGCGATCAGGTAGGCCGTGGTGACCCAGGCCTGCTGGTCGAGGCCGTGCAGGTCGTCACCGATCGTGCGGATCGCGGTGCCGACGATCGTCTGGTCGAGGGCGCCGAGGAACATCCCCGCCATCAGGCCGTAGATGACCAGCAGGATCTGCCGGTGGTTCATCACGGTGTTCGACGACGTGGTGGGTGCCACGGGTGCGGTCGCGGTCTGGGTCATGTGCAGGGTCTCCCGGAAACTTTGCGCTGGCTGCAAAGTTACATCTGCCGCAAGGTGGTGGGTCGCGCCGGAACCGGTTCCTGAGTGGATCGGCAGCGTCGGCGCCGGTTTCGGGAGGTGTCCGTCGAGTTGAGGAGGCCCGACGCCGTCACAGTACGCCCGCGGGTGGAGGACGTCCGTCAGACTGCTGCGGCCGCCTGCTCGAGCGCCGCGCCGAACCGCTCGTCGACCTCGATCCGCATGGCGCCCGTCTCGTCGTCGAAGCCCGACACGGCGCTGACCTCGCCGTGGCGCGAGAAGTAGAGCAGCGGACTGAGCACTCCGCCGGGCGGTCCGTGCGCACCGTCGGTGAGCACCTGCACGACCAGGCCGGCGAGGGTCTGCACCGCGGTGATGCTCGACGCGTCACGGATGGGGACGGCGAGCAGGAGGTGTCGGTGCGGGACCGCGAACACGGTGCCGAAGCCGGCCGCGCCGAACAGTGCGGGCAGGTTCACGGCCTTCGAGGCCACGAAGAGGGACTCGCCCTCGACGAGGAACACGCCCGGAGCGATCTCGGCGTGCTCGTCCACCGGCTCGTCGTCGGTGTTGAGCTGCCCGAGGGCGAAGAGCTCGTCGGTGCCGAGGGGGAGCCGGAGCAGCGTCGGACCCGACAGCGTGCTCACCATGGTGGGGTAGTCGACGCACAACCCGAGCACCAGACCGGGCGCGAACGGCCTGGCGTAGTCGAGATCGGTCGGGTCGGACGCGACACCGCTGTGCTCGGACAGGATCCGGAGCCGGATGCGCTGGCGCAGTTCGTCCGCGCTGAGGTCTTCTACCGCCGGCTCGCTGTACGCCTGGATCATGCGGTCGAAGTGCTCGGCCACCATGTCCGCCTGCACGGACGGGGACTCGCCGTGCACCTGCGACGCGAGGTTCTCGAGCAGGAAGACCCGGCCGTCGGTGCCGACCAGCCGTGGTTGCTCGCCGACCGGCGCCTCGACGGTGGTCTCCAAGCCCCGCTCGGCGAGGGCTCGTTGCGCCAGCGCGACGAGGGACGGGGCGTGTTCGTCACGCCCGTCGTCCTGCTTCCGGCCGAACCACCCCATCCGGTGGGACCTCAGGCCCCGAGTGCGGCGTCGACGATCTCCTTGGCCTCACGCTGCACCTGTTCGAGGTGCTCCTGTCCGACGAAGCTCTCGGCGTAGATCTTGTAGACGTCCTCGGTGCCGGAGGGCCGTGCTGCGAACCACGCCTTGTCGGTGACGACCTTCACGCCGCCGACGGCAGCGTCGTTGCCCGGCGCCTTCGACAGCTTCGCGGTGATCGGGTCACCGGCGAGCGTCTCGGCGGTGATGGCGTCGCCGTCGAGCTTCGACAGGCGGGCCTTCTGCTCCTTGGTCGCCGCGGCGTCGACGCGCTGGTAGACCGGAGCACCGAAGCGCTCGGTCAGCTCGTCGTAGAGCTGCGACGGGGTCTTGCCGGTGACCGCGATGATCTCGGACGCCAGGAGCGCCAGGATGATGCCGTCCTTGTCGGTGGTCCAGGCGGTGCCGTCCATGCGGAGGAACGACGCACCTGCGGACTCTTCGCCGCCGAACGCCACGGACCCGTCGATGAGCCCCGGCACGAACCACTTGAAGCCGACCGGGACCTCCCACAGGCGACGCCCGAGGGACTCGGCGACGCGGTCGATGATGCTCGAGGACACGAGCGTCTTGCCGATCGCGGCGTCGTCGCGCCAGGCGGGCCGGTGCGCGTACAGGTACTCGATCGCGACCGCGAGGTAGTGGTTCGGGTTCATCAGGCCGCCGTCGGGCGTGACGATGCCGTGCCGGTCGGAGTCGGCGTCGTTGCCGGTGAGGACGTCGTACTCGTCCTTGCGCGCGACGACCGAGGCCATGGCGCTCGGGCTGGACGGGTCCATCCGGATCTTGCCGTCCCAGTCGAGCGTCATGAAGGACCAGGTGGGGTCGACGTCGGGGTTGACCACCGTGAGGTCGAGCCCGTAGTGGTCGCGGATGCGGTTCCAGTACGGCAGGGACGCGCCACCGAGGGGGTCGGCGCCGATCGTGACGCCGGCACGCTTGATGGCGTCGATGTCGATGATGTTCGCCAGGTCGGCGACGTACGCGCCGAGGAAGTCGTAGCGGTCGGGCGACGCCTGCTCGGTACGGCGCACCTCGGTGTTGCCGCCGGCGATGATCGCGTTCGCGCGTTCGGCGATCCAGCTCGTCGCGTCGCTGTCGGCCGGGCCGCCGTGCGGCGGGTTGTACTTGAAGCCGCCGTCGCGGGGCGGGTTGTGGCTCGGCGTGATGACGATGCCGTCCGCCGTGTCCGGGTTGCCGGCGCGGTTGTACGCGATGATCGCGTGGCTGAGCGCCGGGGTGGGGACGTAGCCGTTCTCGCTGTCGGCGAGGACGTGCACGCCGTTGGCGGCCAGCACCTCGAGCGCGGTGCGTTCCGCGGGGCCGGACAGTGCGTGCGTGTCACGACCGATGAACAGCGGTCCGTCGGTGCCCTGAGCGGTGCGGTACTCGACGATCGCCTGCGTGATCGCGGCGATGTGCGTGTCGTTGAACGCCGAGTCCAGCGAGGACCCGCGGTGGCCCGAGGTGCCGAAGACGACCTTCTGCTCGGGGACGGAGACGTCCGGGACCCGCTCGTGGTACGCGGCGATGAGGGCGTCGAGGTCGACGAGGTCGTCTGCAGTGGCAGGGGTGCCGGCGCGGTCGTTCATGCGTCCATCCTGGCATCGCACCGGTCGGCACGCCCAGGAACGTGACGCCTGTGGACGGCGGAGGTGCCTGTGGACGAGGAGCGAGCGGCCGTCCCACCGCGGAAGAAAGGGGGACTTCCCGGGGGGACGACCGCTCGCGGTCTGGAGGCGGCGTCAGGCCGTGCGGAACGATCCCGTCGCGGTGCGCAGCGAGCCGGTGGCCGTGCGCGTCGAGGACGTCGCGGTGCCCGGACGGCGGAACTGCGTGTCGACGAACCGGCCGAGCGCGCGCCCGGTCCCGGAGCCGGTGAAGGTACCGATCGGGCGCCATGCGGCCTGGACCGCGTAACCACCGAGCTCGTCGCGGTGTTCGAGGCCGGTCACGTACGCGCCGCCCAGGGGGTTCTGACGGTTCTGCATGGATGCTCCTCGTCGTCGTGCCGAGGATCGTCGGTCACCGGGCCGGCGACCGCGACGCCGTCGGCTTGAACCCCCACACTACGCGCTTCTTTTGCATGAAGCAAAAAAAGGATTGCTCAGGCGAGCCGCCCACAGCGCTCAGGCGAGTCGCCCGCAGCGCTCGGGCGAACCGCCCACAGCGCTCAGGCCACCAGCTCGCAGAAGGTCCGACCCTCGGCCGTCCAGCTCTGCTTCGCGACGAGGCCGACCGCCTCGGCGTGGTCGAGCAGGGCGTCGACCCCGACCTCGGCCCACGGGAAGCCGGCGCTCTCGTGGCCGTCGGCATCCACCACGCGAGCGGTGTACACCCGGTCCGCGGTGTGGTCGACGTGGGTCTCGACGATGATCCTGCCGCCGTCGCGCACGATCTCGCGGCACCGGGCGAGCAGTGCCGCCGGGTCGCCGCCGATGCCGATGTTGCCGTCGATCACGAGCGCGGTGTCCCAGTGGCCCTCGTCGGGGACGGTGTCGAAGACCGACCCTTGGATCGCCGTGCCGCCGGAGCGTCGTGCGATCGCGACGGCGTCGGCGGAGACGTCCACGCCGAGGGACGGGATCCCGAGGGTGCGCGCGGCGACCAGCATCCGGCCAGGCCCGCACCCGATGTCGATCACCGGACCGTCGGCGCCGTCGAGGAGGGACCGGTCGATCCGGTCCGCCGCCGCACTCCAGCGGCCGACGTCGAGCGTCACCGCCCGGTCCGGTCGGGACGTGTCGGTGAGTCGGATCCGGCCGTCGGTGCGGAGGGCGCGAGCGTAGGGCTCGCCGCCGCCGGCGCCGAAGGAGACGGGTGCGTGCATGGTCATCGGAGGCTCCCCACCGTCTCGGCGTGCAGTGCGGCGGCGAACCCGGAGTCGGGCACGAGTGCCGCGACGCGCTCGGCGTCCGGCACGGTGTCGACGTCGAGCAGGACCCCGAGGGTGCCGACGTCGAGGCCGGCGTCCGTCAGGCGACGGAACTGGACCGCGCCGGTGTCGTCTTGGGACATCGGCACGCCGCGGAGGTGCGCGCCGTCCGGGTCCCGCAGGTAGAGGGACCAGAAGCCGCCGTCCTCGGCCGGACCGAACCAGGCGTCCCGCTCGGGGTCGTCGAAGACCGGGGCGAGGTCGGCCGGACCGACCTGCGGCGTGTCCATGCCGACGAGCAGGGTCGGGCCGTCCACCGCGTCGAACAGCGCACCGAGGCGCTCGTCGAGCCCGCCGGTCGTCTGGTGGATGACGTCGAAGCCCCCGGCGCCGTCCGGCAGCACCGTGCCGTCGTAGAAGAGCACCCGGCGGGCGGCCGGCAGGGCACGGACCGTCGCGAGCGTGTCGGCGAGGCTCGCGGCGGCGACGCGCGCGGCCCCCTCGGGGGTGAGTGCCGGCGTCAGACGGGTCTTCACCCGGCCCGGGAGGCACTCCTTCGCGACCACCGCGACGGTGATGTCGGACGTCGTCATGAGTGGACCTCCTCGGTCTCGACGGGGCCGGCCACGTGGCGGACCGGAGCCGGGGCGACCACGGTGGGTCGCGCCTCCCGGCGGTACTCGCGCAGCAGACGCGACATGTCCTTGACGGCGTTGACGGTGCCGCGCAGCGTGCCCGTGACCTTGCTGTCGCCGATGCGCTGGGCGTAGCCGATGTCGGACTCGTCGACGCGCCACCCGGCGGCGTGCGCGGCGAGGACCATCTCGAGCGGGTAGCCGCTGCGGCGGTCGCGGAGGTCCAGTGCGACCAGATCCTCGCGGCGCATCACCCGCATCGGGCCGAGGTCGCGGAGTCGGTAGCCGGTCGCGCGGCGCATCAGGACGGCGAGCACGCGGTTCGCGAAGCGGGCGTGCGGGGCCCATGCGCCCGGCGTCGTGGGGACGCGGCGTCCGAGCGCCAGGTCGGTGTGGCCCGTCGCCACGCGGGCGACGAGCGGGACGAGTTCGGCGGGGTCCATCGAGGCGTCGGCGTCGCAGAAGGCCACGTACTCGGCCGTGGCGGCGGCGACCCCGGCGGCGCAGGCCGACCCGAAGCCGCGGACCGGTTCGGTCACGACGAGGGCGCCGTGGGCACGAGCGACGTCGGCCGATCCGTCGGTGGAGCCGTTGTCGACGACGATCGCGCGGTAGCCACGCGGGAGCCGACCCAGGACCTCGGGGAGGGCGTCTGCCTCGTCGAGACAGGGGAGGATCACGTCGACGTTCATGTCGGCCATTCGGTGCGGGTCGACGGAACGACTGGTCGCGGGGTCCGCCGCGCGCGTCGGCGGTGTCGGGCGGTCGGTCTCGTCGGCCGGCTGTCGTTCCATACCGTCGACACAACACGAGATCGATCAGCGGGGTACAGGTTCGGCGTCCCCCGGTGGACGATCCGCGCACTCGCGAGGGTCGGGTACCCCCGGGTGGGGGACGCGGCGGTCCGGCGTCCGGCGGACGGGTGCGGGCGCGTCGACGTGGTGGCGAGGGCCTGGAGGCGCG
>NZ_BACZ01000648.1 GCF_000333375.1 Curtobacterium sp. B18 | reverse complement strand
GACGACGGTGCGCTCCTGGCGACGGCGGACCACGACGGCCGCGCGCCGGTGTTCCGGCTCCCCCTCGACGGCGGCGCTGTCGAACAGCTGACCCACGACGACTGGGCGTACTCGAGCCTGCGCGTGGCGGCGGCGAGCGGCACGGTCGTGGCGCTCCGTGCCTCCTGGGCCGCGCCCCTGCACCCCGTGCGGATCGACGCGGACGGCACGGTGACGCCCCTCGCGACCCCGGCGCCGCTGCCCGAGGTCCCCGGTCACCTCGAAGAGGTCGAGACGACCGCGGCCGACGGCGCCCGGGTCCGCGGCTGGCTGCTGCTGCCGAACGACGAACCCGGTGCCGCCGGGCACCCGCTCCTGCTCTGGATCCACGGCGGTCCGCTCAACTCGTGGAACCAGTGGTCCTGGCGGTGGAACCCGCAGCTCGCGGCGGCGCAGGGGTACGCCGTGCTCCTGCCGGACCCGGCGCTGTCGACCGGGTACGGGCTCGACTTCATCAACCGCGGGTGGAACGCGTGGGGGCAGGCGCCCTACACCGACCTCATGGCGGTCACCGACGCGGTCGTCGCCCGTGACGACGTCGACGAGACCCGCACCGCCGCGATGGGCGGGTCGTTCGGCGGCTACATGGCGAACTGGGTCGCCGGCCACACCGACCGCTTCCGGGCGATCGTCACGCACGCGAGCCTGTGGGCGCTCGACCAGTTCAACGGCACCACGGACATGTCCCAGTACTGGCAGTCGATCTTCGACGAGACCGGTCTGCACGAGAACGACCCGCACCGCTTCGTCGCGGACATCACGTCACCGATGCTCGTCATCCACGGCGACAAGGACTACCGGGTGCCGATCGGCGAGGGGCTGCGGCTCTGGTCCGAGCTCGCCGAGCACCACGCGGCGGCGGACGGCACGATGCCGCACCGGTTCCTGTACTTCCCGGACGAGAACCACTGGGTGCTCAAGCCGCAGCACGCCGTGGTCTGGTACGAGACGGTGTTCGCGTTCCTCGAGCAACACGTGCTCGGCGGCGAGTGGCGGCGCCCGGAGTTGCTCGGGTAGCGGGGCCGGGCGCGCGCGGGGCGGTGTCAGTGGAGGGCGCCGACCCGGAACGACATCGTCGATGTCGTACGACGTCGGCACCGTCGCACCCGCGCGCCCGCAACAGTTGCAGGCGCAACGAACGACACGCTCGTCGTCGTACGACATGGGTCGTGTCGTTCGACGACCGCACCCGAACCGCCGCCAGCACAGGACCGACGCCGGCATCGGCACCGCTCTCAGACGAACGCGGCCTGCCCCGTGATCGCCCGCCCGACGATGAGCGTGTTCACCTCGCGCGTGCCCTCGTAGGAGTAGATCGCCTCGGCGTCCGCGAAGAACCGGGCGACACCCTTGTCGAGCACGATCCCGTTGCCGCCCTGCACCTCGCGGCACCAGCCCACGGTCTCGCGCATCTTCGACGTCGCGAACGCCTTGGCCATCGCCGAGTGCTCGTCGCCCCCGGTGCCCGCGTCCTGCATGGCCGACGCCTGCGTGCAGAGCGCGATCGAGGCGGTGATGTTCGCGAGCGACTTCACGAGCAGGTCCTGCACCATCTGGTGCGCGGCGATCGGCTTGCCGAACTGGATCCGGGTGCGGGCGTACTCGAGCGCGGCGTCGTAGGCACCGACCGCGATGCCGATCGCCTGCCACGCCACCTCGGTCCGGGTGAGGCGGAGCACTTCGGCGGTCGTGCGGAACGACTCCGCGCGCTGCAGCCGACGCGACTCGGGCACCCGCACCCCGGTCATGACGATGTCGGCGTTCTGCACGCCCCGGAGCGCGATCTTGTCCTCGATCTTCGTCGCGGTGAAGCCGGGGGTGTCCGTCGTGACGAGGAACCCCTTCACCTGGTCGTCGGCGACGTCCTTGGCCCAGACCACGACGACGTCCGCGAAGGTCGCGTTGCCGATCCACCGCTTCTCGCCGTCGAGCACCCACGTGTCGCCCTCACGCCGGGCCGTCGTGCGGAGGCCGCGGGCAGAGTCGCTGCCGGACAGCGGCTCGGTCAGCCCGAACGCCCCGACGATCTCGCCGGCGGCCATGCGCGGCAGCCACTCCTGCTGCTGCTCGTCGCTGCCGGCGACCGCGATCGAGTTCATCGCGAGGCCGGACTGCACCCCGATGAACGTCGCGACGCTGGCGTCGACGCGCCCGAGCTCGAGCGCCGCCCACCCGCGGTACACCGCGGAGTTCTCGAACTGCCGGACGAGCGGGATGCCCGGGCCGTACATGCCGAGCTCCGACAGCGGCCGGATGACCTGCATCGGGAACTCGGCGCGCGCCCAGTACTCGTCCGCGATCGGACGCACCTCGGACTCGAGGTAGCTTCGGAGTCGCCCGAGTGACTCGCGCTCCTGCTCGGTCAGTCCCTCTTGGAAGTGGTAGAAGTCGGACTCGAGCAGCGCGGTGGTGGGCGTCAGCGTTGACATGAGGTCCACGATGCATCATTCTCGGAAACGTTGCAAGGGAGGATCACCTGTACACATCGGATTCTGCGCTGCGCGCGTTCCGGGAGGCACGGCACACCTTCATCGCCGGCTCACGCATCGACATGGGTGCGTTGGCCACCTCGCTCGGCGTGGACCGCACGTCGCTGTTCCGGTGGGTCGGCAACCGTGACCGGTTGCTGTCCGAGATCCTGTGGTCGCTCGCCGTCCCGACCTTCGACGCGGCTGCCGCCGCGGCCGCCCCGTCCGGCGCGGCGCGCATCGTCGATGTGCTCGACCGCTTCACGGCGGACCTCATCGAGGCGCCCTACTTCCGGTCGTTCCTGACCCGCGAACCCGCCCGGGCGCTCCGCCTGCTCACCACGACCGAGAGCGACGTGCAGAGCCGGTTCGTCCGCCGGGTCACCAGCCTCGTCGAGGAGCAGCACGCGGCTGGGACGTTCGACCCGAGCCCGCTCTCCCCCGAGGAACTGGCCCGACTGCTCGTGCGCATCTCGGAGTCGTTCACCTACGCCGACCTCATCTCCGGGGAGACCCCCGACCCCGAACGCGCACGCGCCACGTTCGAGTACGTCCTCCGCCCCACCACGACGTCCCTTCTCGCGACAGGAGCCCGATGACCATCGACGACTACCCCTTCGTCCGGACGTACCCGACGCGGTGGAACGACAACGACATGTTCGGCCACGTGAACAACACGATCTACTACAGCGCGATGGACAACGCGGCCACGTACTGGTTCCGCGAGGCGGCCGGTCTCGACCCGTTCACGTCGGACTGGATCGCGGTGGTCGTGTCGTCCAGCTGCCGGTTCGTCGAGTCGGCGGTGTGGCCCGATGTCATCGAGATCGGCATGCGCTCGAAGCACCTCGGCCGGACGAGCCTGTCGTGGGAGTTCGGCCTCTTCCGGCAGTCGGACGGGACACTGCTCGCGACCGGCGAGTTCGTGCACGTCGTCATCGACCGCGAGGGCGACCGTCGACCGGTCCCCCTGCCGGACTCCCTCCGCGAACTCGTCGCCTCCACGATGAGCGCCCCGGCGTCCGTCGCCGCCGACTGACCGCGCGTGGTGCGCCGGCGCGGCAGAGGGCGCCGTCAGGGGCGGTAGTCCTCGCGGCGAGGGTTGTTGAGCCGAACCGCGAGGTCATCACCCGCAGGGTCGTGGCCGTTCCACGTCCCGACGACCTTCGCGATCGTCCGCAGCACGAACTGGATCCCCCGGCCGATGACCCGCACGATGCGCATGCGTCGAGGATAGCTCGCTTCAGCCCTTGAGTGCCGCCAGCTCGAGGTTGATGTCGTCGGGGTCCTGCACCGACAGGATGACCATGCCCGCGTCGCCGAGGTCGGTCACCTCGCCGTGCTCGACACCGGCGGCATCGAGTCGAGCGGCCGCCTCGTGCAGTTCATCCACGGAACCGACCACGAAGCTCACGTGGTCGAGGCCGACGGTCTCCGAGTCGAAGCGCTGGCCCGCCGGCGCCACCGGCCGGAGCCCGAACACCTGGTCGCCGAGCTGGAAGACGCTGCCGCCGTAGAAGCGCTCCCGGTCCTCGCGGACGCCGGGCTCGTCGACCTGGTCACTGAAGTCGATCACGGGCTCCGTCCCGAGCAGCTGCTGGTAGAAGGCCTTGCTCCGGTGGATGTCGGTCACGGTGACGCGGACGTGTGCGAGTGCGGTGGGTCGTGCGAACGGTTCGGTCACGGCAGGTACTCCTCAGGACGTGGCCGGAAGGGTCCGGCACCACACCGACGCAACGCGCCCCACCTGACCGGACGCCCCGACCATGCGGCGACCGGACAGCCGTAGGGTCGACCCGTGGGCTCATGGTTCTGGATCTCGATCTTCCTCATGGCGTACGGCGTCGTGCTGCTCGTGTTCCCGAAGCAGTTCGCCCGCTGGGGCCGGAAGCTGGAACAGATGCAGGGCGACCACTGGGCGGCCTCGATCCTCACGCCGGGCTTCATCAGGGTGATCGGCTGCCTCTTCATCGTCGGTCCCGGCCTGACCCTGATCGAGCTACTCCTGCACCGGGGACCGTGACCGCCTGACGCCGCCAGGCGCGGATCGTCCCCGCACAACCAAAGCGCTCCCGAACCACGAGTTCGCGTGGTTCGGGAGCGCTTTGGTTGTGCGCCGCAGTCGACGTGCCGCCGGGCAGACGGCGCGCTGCGCCTGCGGGGCACGCCGGACACCGTGCCTCGCGCTCGATCAGGTCGTCCGTCAGGTCGTTCGGCGATCCGAAGCGGTCAGGTCGCGCCCCCGAGCACGATCGCGGCGACGATCCAGCCGAGCATCAGCGCCACGACGGCCAGCAGCAGAGGCGATCGAGGCGATCGACCCGAACGCCTGGCCGTCGCGAAGGTCCAGATCGCGACGGCGACCAGTGCGCCGAGAAGGATCGCCCAGGTCGCCCACCAGATGCCGCCGTAGGCCAGCGCGAGCGCGAGCCATCCACCCTGCGATGGGAGGACCAGCGCAGCGCCGACACGGTCTGCGACGGAGACTCGTTGCCCCGTCTGTCCGATCGAACTCGCCCCTCGCGCCACGCACCCAACCCACTGAGTGGAGTCGACTGGAGGCGTCGGCGGGCGCCGGGCTAGATGAGGTCGTCGGTCAGGTGGTTCGGCGTACCGAATCGGTGCGCCGTGATCGACACCGCCTGCTCGCGCACGAACGGCAGGATCTCGAGGCGCCCGGCCTCGGTCACCGGCTCCCCGTAGACCGCGACGTCCGGCCGTCCGCCGATCGCCGTGTACAGCGCGGACGTGTCGCCACCGACGAGCCGCACGCGCCCGGACGGACCACTCGCCACCGCCGAGGCGAACGCCGCATCGGAGTGCGACTGCGTCAGCGACCGAACGTTCGGCAGCGCCTTGACCGCGGCGGCGACGACCGGCGGCAGCGTCGACACGGTCGAGACGTCGATCGTGGTGCCGGCTCGGACCGATGCCGCGATGACGCGGACGAGGTCGGTCACCGCGTCCTCCGCAGCGGAGGCCAGGCGCACCCGGACCGCCGGGTACGGCAGGTACCGGGCGATGTTCCGCTCGGCGGTCAGCGCCGACACGTCGGTCGCCGTGCCGAACAGGGACGACCAGGCCTGCTGGTCGGACGACACGGCCCGGTCGAGCGACGGCGACGCAACACCCGAGGCGCCGACGAACGCGGCGACCGGTGCCGACGGGGACGCGCCGGACGTGGCTTCGGCGGGCGCCCACGAGCCGAGCCCGAGCAGGTAGTTCAGGCCACCGGCCTTGGTCCCGGCACCCACCGCCGACTTCTTCCACCCGCCGAACGGCTGGCGGCGGACGATCGCGCCCGTGATGCCGCGGTTGACGTAGAGGTTGCCCGCCTCGATGCGCGCGAGCCAGGTCCCGATCTCGGCCTGGTCGAGCGAGTGCAGGCCGGAGGTCAGGCCGTAGTCGACCTCGTTGACGATGTCGATCGCCTCGTCGAGGGTCTTCGCCGTCATGATGCCGAGGATCGGGCCGAAGTACTCGGTGCGGTGGAACGCCGAGCCACGTCGGACGCCGTCGCGGACACCGGGGCTCCAGAGCCTGCCGGAGTCGTCGAGCTTCGCGGGCCGGACGGCCCAGGACTCCCCCGCGCCGAGCGTCGTGAGGCCGTCCAGCAGCTTGCCGGCAGCGGGCTCGATGACCGGGCCCATCTGGGTCGTCGGGTCGGTCGGGTAGCCCACGGTGAGCGACGACACGGCGTCGATGAGCTGCGAGCGGAAGCGCCGCGAGGTGGCGACGGACCCGACGAGCACGACGAGCGACGCTGCCGAGCACTTCTGGCCGGCATGCCCGAACGCCGACGCCACGACGTCCTTCACCGCGAGGTCGAGGTCGGCCGACGGCGTCACGATGATCGCGTTCTTGCCGGAGGTCTCGGCGAGCAGCGGCAGGTCGGGCCGGAACGAGCGGAAGAGCTCGGCGGTCTCGTACGCGCCCGTGAGGATCACCCGGTCGACGAGCGGCGAGGCGACGAGCTGCTGCCCGAGGTCGTTCTCCGACACCTGGACGAACGCGAGGACGTCGGCCGGAGCACCGTGGGCGTCGAGCGCGGTCTCGATGATCGAGGCGAGCACGGCACCGGAGCGCTCGGCGGGCGGCGCGGGCTTCAGCACCACGGCGGACCCGGCGGCGAGCGCGGCGAGGGTGGACCCGGCGGGGATCGCGACCGGGAAGTTCCACGGCGGTGCGACGAGCGTCAGTGCGGCCGGGGTGAAGGACGCGCCGTCGACGTCGTCGAGCTGTGCGGCGAGCTCGCCGTAGAAGTGCGCGAAGTCGATCGCCTCGGACACCTCGGGGTCGGCCTGGTCGATGGTCTTGCCGGTCTCGGACGCCATCACCTCGACGAGGGCGGCGCGGTTCGCCTCGAGCGCGTCGCCGACGGCGTGCAGCACGGCGGCCCGGGCGCCACCCGACCACGTTCCCCAGGTGGCGCCGGCGGCGCGGACGCGACCGAGGACGGACTCGAGCTGCGCGGCGGAGTCGAGCCGCGCCTCCTGGACGGCCGCGGTGCCGAGGGTCGACGACGCGACCCGCGCGGTGACGGCGTCACCCCACGACCGGACCGACGCGACCGACGGGTCGCTGTCCGGGGTGTTCTCGAAGTGGCCGACGCGCGGGCGCTCGACGGCGGCGTAGCGGTCGGCCACACGGTGGGAGGCCGGAGCGGCGAGGCCCTCGGGCGTGGCGAGCGGCTCGAGGGAGGCCCGGAAGCGCTCTTCCTCGCGGGCGAACAGCGCGGGCGAGGAAACGAGGGAGAACACCGCGGACATGAAGTTCTCCTGCGACGCCCCTTCCTCGAGGCGGCGGATCAGGTAGGCGATCGCGACGTCGAACTCCTGCGGGTGGACGACCGGCGTGTAGAGCAGGAGCGAGCCGACGGTCTTCTTCACCGCGGCGGCCTGCCCCTGCGCCATGCCGAGGAGCATCTCGAACTCGATGCCGTCCCGCACCCCGCGCTCACCGGCGAGCAGCCAGGCGTGCGCGACGTCGAACAGGTTGTGCCCGGCGACGCCGACCCGGACGTTCTCGATGCGCGCGGGGGTCAGCGCCCAGTCGAGCACACGCTTGTAGTTGGTGTCGGAGTCCTGCTTGGTGTGCCAGGTCGCGAGGGGCCAGCCGTGCACGGATGCCTCGACCTGCTCCATCGGCAGGTTCGCACCCTTGACGAGGCGGACCTTGATGCCGGCGCCGCCACGGGCACGTCGTGCGGCGGACCACTCCTGCAGCTGTTCCATCGCGGCGAGCGCGTCGGGCAGGTACGCCTGCAGGACGATGCCGGCCTCGAGCGAGGTGAACTCGGGCTCGTCGAGGAGCTTCGTGAAGACCGCGATCGTGAGGTCGAGGTCCTTGTACTCCTCCATGTCGAGGTTGATGAACTTCTGCGGCGACGCTGCGGCAGCACGGCGGAAGAGCGGGCGGAGCTTGGCGATGATGTCCTCGACCGCGTGGTCGAACGCCCACGGCGAGTGCGGGTGCACGGTGGACGAGACCTTGATCGACACGTAGTCGACGTCGTCGCGGGCCAGGAGCTTGTGCGTGCCCTCGAGGCGCCGGGCGGCCTCGCCCTCGCCGAGGACGGCCTCGCCGAGCAGGTTCACGTTCAGGCGGACCCCGTCGCCCTTGATCCCCGCGATGGCCGGGCCGAGCTTGGCGTCGGTCGCGTCGACGATGAGGTGGCCGACCATGGTGCGGAGGACCCGTCGGGCGATCGGGACGACGACCCCCGGGAGGACCGGGGCCATGCCGCCGCCGAGTCGGACGAGGCCGCGGAGCGCCGCGGGGAGGAAGCCGGGGGCTCCGGGGGCGATCGCGCGGAGCTTCCGGGCGGCGACGCCGAGGTCTTCGGGGCGGACGACGCCGTCGACGAACCCCACGGCGAAGTCGAGGCCGGCGGGGTCGGCGAGCACGCCGGCGAGCTGCTTCGCCGAGCCGTCGACCGGGTGGGTCTCGGCTTCGGCGAGCCACTGTCGCACGAGCGCCACGGACTGGTCCGCGAGGGCGTCGTGATCGGTGGCGGGGTGCTCGTGCAGGGTCGTCATGGGTTCAGTGTGGAGCGCTCGACCCATCAGCGGAAGCAACGGTTGGTGATGGATACCCGTAAGTTCCGCTACCGTGAACTTGTGCTCGACGTCCGCCGTCTCGTCCTCCTCCGGGAGCTCTCCATCCGGGGCACGATCGCGGCTGTCGCCGAGGCGGTGAACTTCACCCCGTCGGCGGTGTCGCAGCAGCTCAGCGCGCTCGAACGCGAGGCCGGCGTCCCCCTCCTCCGCAAGGCCGGACGGCGGCTCCAGCTCACCCCGCAGGCCGAGGTCCTGGTGCAGGCCGCCGGTCACGTCCTCGACGTGCTCGAACAGGCGCAGTCGCAGGTCGAGGGCACGATGCCGACGGTGCAGGGACGCATCCGCGTCGCGGTGTTCCAGTCCGCCGCCCTCGCGCTGATGCCGAACGCGCTGCACGCCATGGCGACCGCGCACCCCGACGTGCGCATCGAGATGGTGCAGCGTGAACCGGAGACGGCGCTCCACGAGACCTGGGCGCGGGACTTCGACATGGTCATCGCCGAGCAGTACCCCGCGCACGCGGCGCCGCACCTGCCGGGGCTGCACCGCCAGGACCTCACGACCGATGCCGTCCGGCTCGCGCTGCCGCCGCTCGACACCGCGCTCGCGCCGGTGTCGTCGATCGAGGACGCCGAGGTGTTGCCGTGGGTCATGGAGCCACGCGGCACGGCCTCGCGGCACTTCGCCGAGCAGGTCTGCCGGCGGTGGGGCTTCGAGCCCGACGTCCGCTACGAGACCGCCGACCTGCAGACGCAGATCCGCCTCGTCGAGTCCGGCAACGCCGTGAGCCTCATGCCGGACCTGATGTGGACGGGTCGGACGACGACCTGCCGGTTGGTCGAGCTCCCGGAGCGGCCGCGCCGGACGATCTTCACGGTGGTCCGCACGGCCGGGTCCTCGTCGCCGGCGGTCCGCGCCCTCCGCGACGCCCTGGAGCGCGCGGCCGCCACCGTCGGCGACTGACCCGAGCGCGACCGACCCGAGCGCGACCGACCCGAGCGCGACCGACCCGAGCGCGACCGATCCGAGCGTGACCGACCGGTCGCCCCGTCGTCGTCACCGGACCGAGACGGACCGGGTCGTCAGGATCGCCCGTGCCGCGACACCTCCAGGATGAGGGCACCTCCCGGTGTCCCGAACAGCATCCAGGGGGATCCCATGAAGCAGTCCTGCACCGCCGGTGTCCGACGCGGCGCCGCCATCGGCGCCGCCGTCGCCATCGTCACCGCCTCCTCGGCGTTCGGCATCGGCGCGACGAGCGCGATCGCCGACGAGGCTCCGACACCGGCCACGTCCGCCACCACCGTCACGACCGGCACGTCCGCCGGCACGGGAGGCGCGGCGGCCGACACGACGTCGGCGACCGCCGACGAGACGGGGACGACTCCCCCCGCGGTCACCGACGACCCCGCCGCCTCGCCCGAGCCGGTCGCCGACGAGCTCGCCGCCTCGCCCGAGCCGGTCCCGACGTCCGACCCGACCACGGACCCGACCTCGGCACCGACGTCGTCCGCCCCCGCGAGCGCACCCACGGCGAGCGCGCCGGCCGAGGACGCTCCGGAGCAGTCCACCGCCGCCGCCCTCGCCTTCCCCGAGGGCACGACCGCCGACGCCCCGCTCGTCCTCACCGCGACCGCGGGCGACACCGTGTCCCGGACGTTCACCGCGACAGGCGGGTCGGGCACGGTGACGTACGCGGTGCGCGGCCCGGACGGCAGCCCGGTCATCGGCCAGGGCGACTTCAACGCCGACTTCTCGTTCGACGGGACCACCGGCACGCTGTCCGGGTCGCCCCGGTACGCCCTGCGGACCTACACGTTCCAGGTCATCGCCACGAGCGGTTCCGAGACCGCCGTCGAGTACGTCGAGCTCACGGTGGAGCCCGGCGCCCCGGTCGGCGTGACCTTCTCGGCCTCGACCTCCGACTCCTCGGGCCTGTGGCAGGTGGAGCCCGGCGGCACCATCTGGGAGCAGGCGGTCGGCCAGGGCCGCGTGCGGATCGTGCCCTCGGTCCCCGTGGCCGACGGGCAGTCGCTCACACTCGCCGGCCTCGCGGTCGACGCCTTCGGCAACCGCGTCACGGGCAGCGACCAGGACGACGAGTACCCCCGTTCCACCGTCACGAGCACCGCCGCCGGAGACCGTGCCGTGTGGGACCCGAACGGCGCGAACGTGGTGACGTTCTCCGGGGCGGGCTCCCGTACGGTGACGGTCTCCGAGGGCGGCGTCTCCACCTCCTTCACCGTCGTCGTCACCGACGTGCCGTTCGCCTTCGTCGACCCGTCGTCCGCCGACGCCCCGATCGCGATCACACCGACCGCCGGCGAGGAGTTCACGCGGACGTTCGCGGTGACGGGAGCGACGGACCCGTCGGACGTCCGCTACGAGCTCCGCGGTGTCCAGGGCGAGCCCTTCGACGACACCTACGCACGGAACGGGCTCGACCTCGCCGTCGACCCGGCCACGGGCGTGCTGACCGGGACCGGCACGGCGGCGACGTCGTTCCGGTTCCAGGTCGTCGCCACGAGCGGTGGGGAGCAGGCCGTCGCGAACGTCGAGGTCACCGTCTCCCCCGCGGCCTTCTCCAAGCTCGTCGTCGCGGTCCTGCCGTCCGACCGGGACCCGGAGTCCGAGACGTGGTCGATCGACGGCGACACGATCACGCACATCACCCCCGACGGCGGT
>NZ_BACZ01000649.1 GCF_000333375.1 Curtobacterium sp. B18 | reverse complement strand
GAACCAGAGCATTGTCCTCGGCGGTGTGGCGTCGCCGGCATCGCGTGGGAACTCGGGGTGCTGTCGGCCCTGCAGGACGCCGGGTGGACCTCGACGCAGCGAACCTCGTCGTCGGGTCGAGCGCGGGCAGCGTCGTCGGGACCTTCGTCCGCGCCGGCGCCGTCCAGCAGGCGTACGACCAGCAGCACGCCGCCGTCCCGACGACCTACGAGGAGCCCGTCCCGATCGACGGCGACGACTTCCAGCAGCGGATCGGCGCCGTGCTCGACGGCGCCACCTCCGACCAGGACGCCCGTGCCCGGCTCGGCCGGCTCGCCCAGCGCACGACGACCGGCCAGACCGACGACCAGCGCGCTGCGACCTTCGCCGAGACCCTGCCGTCGACCGAGTGGCCGCCGAAGCCCCTCGCCGTCACCGCGATCGACGCGACCGACGGCACCTTCCGCGTGCTCACCGCGGCGGACGGCGTGCCGCTCGCGCGCGCGGTGGCCGCCAGCTGCTCGGTGCCGCTCGTCTGGTCGCCGGTCACGATCGAGGGGCGCCCCTACGTCGACGGCGGGATGCGATCGGCCACGAACGCGGACGTCGCCGCCGGGTACGAACGCGTCCTCGTCGTCGCCTGCGGTCCCGAGGGGCCGTCGCCGCTCGGGCCGTGGCTCGACGTCGCGGTCGAGGGGCTCCGGGCGGCCGGCAGCTCGGTCGAGGTCGTCATCGCGGACAGCACCTCGCAGCAGGCCTTCGGCACGAACTCCCTCTCGCTGTCCACGCAGGCGCCCGCGGCCGACGCCGGGCGCACGCAGGGCACCGCCGTCGCCGAGGGCATCGCCGCGTTCTGGGCGTGAGTTCTCCACAGACCGGCCGGTGACCGCCGCCGCGGCGGGGAGCGCCGCTAGCGTGGGTGCATGACGACGCCGTTCTCGGACCTCGACCAGTACACCGCCCTCCCCCGCGTGGACGGGATCGCCCTGAGTCCGGACGGCTCGCGGGTCGCCCTGACCGTCAGCGTCCTCGACGCCGACGGCACGGGGTACCGGCGGTCGGTCTGGGCGGTCCCCGCGGCGGTGACCGACGAGTCGGCCGCTCCGGTCCGGCTGACGCGCTCGGCCAAGGGTGAGGGTGGGGTGTCGTTCACCCGCACCGGCGACCTGCTGTTCGTGTCCGGACGCCCCGACGGCGACGGCGACGAGGACAGCGACGCCGCGCAGCTCTGGGTCCTGCCGGCCGGTGGTGGCGAGGCGCGACCGGTCACGAAGCTCGCGGGCGGGATCGGTGGGGTCCTCGGCGCCGCGTCGCAGGCGGACACCGTCGCCGTGACCGCGGGGCTCCTGCCGGGTGCCGGCACGGACCGCACGGGTGTCGTCGCGGCCGATGCCGCGCTCCGTGGGCGGCGGAAGGACCGGAATGTGCGGGCGATCCTGCACGAGACGTACCCGGTGCGCTTCTGGGACCACGACCTCGGCCCCGACGAGACGCACGTCCTCACGCTCGACCTCGCCACCCTGACCGAGGCATCGACCACCCGCGACGTGTCGACGAACACGACCGAGGACGGCACGGACGCCGGCGTCGATGCCGCCGCCGACGCGTACCCGGCGCACCTCCCGGCGCTCTCCGACGTCACGCCCGCCCCGGGCCGCTCGCTCGAGCACGTCGCCGGAGCCGTCACCCCGGACGGCTCGACGGTCGTCGCCACGGTCGGCGTTGCAGAAGCGCGCGGCTCGCGCTCGACGATCGTCGCGTTCGA